>CAUPCW010000130.1:0-7513 GCA_963509895.1 uncultured Flavobacterium sp. | reverse complement strand
TTCTAGATTGAGTTCTTCATCTTTCTTCAAAAAAGCATCAAAATTTTTGACCTTTCCTTTTTTTACCAATTGAATGTATCCTTCTTGTAGTTCTAAAGATTGCAATTGAATGTTACCAATAAAAAGATTCCAAAAGCTTATGCTGGTTTTCAGTTTTTTGATATGTAAAAGGGTATCAGCGTTTTTTGGAGCTAGGACTACATCGTACAAATCAATGCCGTTTAATCCATCAAAAGAGGCTTTTTTTACGGTAAAGTTACTGTTGTATTGTTGCGTCATTTTGGTCGAAACTTTATCTAACGCTTGGTTTAAAAGGGAGTCTCTAAAAAAGATAAAACCGCCCACCACGAGTAGTAGTACAGCTAAAAGTATTTTGGCTGCCAAAAGCAGTTTTTGTTTGTTTGTTCTCATATCACGGGTTTCACTTCGGGTGCAAAAATATCTTATTTTATGTTAAGATAAATTTAAAAATAGCGTGCGGACTTACACAATAATCCAATTGAATATCATTCTCAAAAACATCATTTATTTGCTCTTCGGGTTCAAAGAACGATAGGCCAATTTTTAAAGTTTCGGGAGAACATTCGGAAAGAAATTGATCGTAAAATCCTTTGCCATAGCCTACTCGATTACCCAATTTGTCATAGGCCAATAAAGGTACAAATACCACTTCTATTTGTTTGGACGGAACGGCAATACCTGAAACAGGTTCTGGAATTTGATACTCGTTTTTAACGATTTTAGTGTTTTCTGTCAATAAAAAATGCGTCATTTTTCGGGTCTCGAAATCGCTTTTTGACAGGATGATTTCTTTGTCTTTTCCCGCTAAAATGTGTAAAAGATATTCGGTATTAATCTCCTTTTGTGGCTCAATGGGTAAAAAAATATGGAAATAGGTTTTGTCCCAAATAGGTAGCGATAAAGCTTGATTGGCGATTTCTAAGCTCATCGATTCTATGTCATTTTCACTAAGTGCTTTTCTGAGTGCTTTGTATTTAAGCCGTAATTCCTTTTTCAACATAAATTGTTGCTATTAATTGGGCTATAAAAGTAGTCAAATGTTTATTTTTTTGGCATTAAATCATAGAAATTAAATTTTGATTGGGTTGCTTTTTTTCAAATTTATCTTGTACCAACGAAGTAGACAAATGAAAAATGGCATCTCCTTCATAAACTATAGGCGATTGATTACTGTTGATTACGTAACCATCATTGGGAGCTTTGATTTTACGTTCGAATTTCCCGAATGGATCGGTTATGGTCGCGAGAACGGTTCCTTTTTTTACAAACGTACCAATAGTATTATGGTCGTGAAGCAATCCGGAACATTTGGCTCTAACCCAATTCGATTTTTCGATGTAAATGGTTTTGTTTTCTGGAATTTCAATCGTGTGTTTAGGGTCTAACATCTCTAGATAGGCTAGCACTCGTTTTACACCATTAATGCCTTCATTGGCCACATCGTTATTAATGTCTAATGATTTTCCACCCTCAAAAAGGAGCATTTTTATATTCATTTTGGTACTCGAGTTTCGGAATGAGCCTCCAATATTTTTGGAATACAAAGTAAACGGCGCATTGAAGGTATCGGCCAATAGTTTTAATTCGGGGTCATTTTCGGCTAAGCGAATTTGTGGTGCGTTGAATCTACTAGCGCCTCCTGCGTGAAAATCAATGGCATAATGCACTTCGGGCATAACTTCGTTTAGAATGTGAAAGGCAAATCTACTCGCCAATGATCCTTTTTTGCTTCCCGGAAAAGAGCGGTTCAAATCACGACCATCCGGAAATTCTCGGGAACGATTCACAAATCCATACATATTAATGATAGGAATGCAAATAATAGTGCCGCGTTTGGGTTTATTTATTTTTTTGCTAATGAGTTGTCGCACGATTTCGATGCCGTTAATTTCATCTCCATGAATACCCGCTGAAAAGAGTACCACAGGGCCTTCTAATTTAGACCGACGAACAATAATGGGGATATTGAGTTTTGTAGTCGTGTGGAGTCTTGCCATCTCTACGTTGATGGTTTTGTTTTCTCCCGGTAAAATGCTTTCGCCAAAAATCGTTATTGGTTTTAAACTTCTCATAGCCAACTTTAATGGGCTAAATATAAAAATTATTAAGCATTAAAAGGTTTTATTTTATGAATCGCTTTGCATCATTTTTGTCTTAGGAAAGAAAAAGCCAACGCAGAAGTTTTAGAAAAATAGAATTACTAAATTTGTTCAGAATAAAAAGCGATAGCCAATTTCCTAAAACTACAATGACGCAACCTACTATAGCCCTTCAAATACAAACCCTTCCTGATAATCCAGGCGTGTATCAATATTATGATAAGGAAGGTAAAATTTTATATGTAGGCAAAGCCAAAAATTTAAAAAAAAGGGTATCCTCTTATTTTAATAAAATTCACGATACGGCCAAAACCAATGTGTTGGTCAAAAAAATTGTGACCATAAAGCACATTGTAGTTCCCACAGAATCCGATGCGTTGTTGTTAGAAAATAATTTAATCAAAACACTCCAGCCTCGTTATAATGTTTTGCTTCGTGATGACAAAAGTTACCCTTGGTTATGCATCAAAAAAGAACCTTTTTCGCGTATTTTTTCTACTCGAAGAATGATTAAAGACGGTTCCGAATATTTTGGTCCTTACACGAGTTTCAAGACCGTTAATACGATTTTGGAATTAATCAAAGAGTTGTATCCACTCCGCACTTGTAATTTTGATTTGAACCAAAACAATATCAATAGTGGGAAATTTAAAGTGTGTTTAGAATATCATATTGGCAATTGCAAAGGACCTTGTGAAGGTCACGAAAGCTTGGAACATTACCAAAAACAAGTAGATGCCATACGCGAAATACTTAAAGGAAATTTCAAAGAAAGTTTAAAAGACTTTAAACGAATGATGGTCGATTTGGCCAGCGAAATGCGGTTTGAAGAAGCACAGAAAATAAAGGAAAAAATTGAGGTTCTAGAAAATTACCAATCCCGTTCTACGATTGTTAATCCGAAAATTACGAATATCGATGTGTTTTCGATTGTTTCTGATGAAAGTGCGGCTTTTGTCAATTTCTTGCAAATTTCCCACGGTTCGATTATTCGTTCGCATACCATGGAAATCAAGAAGAAGTTAGCAGAAACCGATGAAGAGTTGTTAGAATTAGCCATTGTAGAACTTAGAGAACGCTTTCATTTATTGTCCAGAGAAGTGATTGTTCCTTTCGCGATAGATTTAGGTGAAAACATCAAAATCACAGTACCGCAATTGGGCGATAAAAAACAAATATTGGATTTGTCTATTCGTAATGCCAAGTTTTATCGCATCGAACAACTCAAACAATTGCAGATTGTCGACCCAGACCGTCACACCAATCGCATTATGGCGCAAATGCAAAAAGACTTGCGATTGCCTGTAGAGCCAAGACATATTGAATGTTTTGATAATTCAAATATTCAAGGAACGAATCCTGTCTCGGCTTGTGTGGTTTTTAAAGATGGGAAACCTAGCAAGAAAGATTACCGTCATTTTAATATCAAAACCGTCGAAGGACCAGATGATTTTGCTTCGATGACTGAGGTGGTGTACCGACGATACAAACGATTATTAGACGAAAAAGAACCTTTGCCACAATTGATTATTATTGATGGAGGAAAAGGACAATTATCTGCGGCCTTAAAAAGTATTGATGAGCTAGGTTTGCGAGGGAAAATTACCATCATTGGCATTGCCAAACGATTAGAAGAACTCTTTTTTCCTGGAGATTCAATTCCTTTATACTTGGATAAAAAATCCGAAACATTAAAAGTGATTCAGCAATTGCGAAACGAAGCACACCGATTCGGAATCACACATCATCGTGACAAGCGAAGCAAAGCCGCCTTAAATTCATCGATTGAAAGTATTCCGGGCATAGGCGAAAAAACAATGACTACCTTAATTCAACATTTCAAAAGTGTTAAAAGATTGCAATTGGCAACAGAAAAAGAAATTTCTGACGTTGTAGGAGTGTCGAAAGCCAAAAAAATTACCGACTTTTACAAGAAATAAAGCACCCTAAATCCCAATTTATGAGCAGACTAACGGTTATACTTTTTTTATTTGTTAGTAGTTTTACTTTGTTGGCACAAAACCTAGAAAAAAGACCCAAAATAGGTTTGGTATTGAGCGGAGGAGGTGCTAAAGGGTTTGCACATATTGGTGTTCTAAAAGTCATTGAAGAGGCGGGAATCAAAATTGATTATATTGGCGGAACCAGTATGGGAGCCGTTATAGGTGGTCTTTATGCTTCGGGTTATAATGCTACACAAATTGACTCAATCTTTCATAGTACCAATTTTGATGAACTTATTAATGATTATATTCCCAGAGGTTCCAAAAATTTCTATGAAAAAAGAAATGATGAGCTGTACGCCATTGTTTTGCCATTCAATAAATTCAAAATTGGTATCCCCGAAGCCCTTTCTAAAGGAATGTACAATTTTAATTTATTAACACGACTCACTCGAAATGTAAAAGACATCAACGATTTCAATCAGTTGCCTATTCCTTTTTTCTGCATAGCAACAGATATTGAAAAAGGAGAACAAGTACTACTCAATAAAGGGAATTTAGCTCAAGCAATGCTGGCCAGTTCGGCTTTTCCTTCTTTGTTTTCTCCTGTAGAAATAGATGGAAGAGTTTTGATAGATGGGGGAGTAATAAATAATTATCCAGTCAAAGAGGTGTTGGATTTGGGTGCCGATATTGTTATTGGAGTTGATGTTCAAGATGGTTTAAAAGACCGAACAGCATTAAAAAATGCAACAAAAATACTAGTTCAAATCACCAACTTGAGTATGATTGAGCGTATGAAAGAAAATATCAAAAAAACTACAATTTACATCAAGCCGGATATTAAAGATTATTCTGTAGTTTCTTTTGATAAAGGCAAAGAAATTATTGTTAAGGGGGAAGAGGCCACTTTTGCAATTTTCGAACAGTTAAAGGCCTTGACCATAGGAAACCATCAGTACAAAAAGCCCAAATTAAAGATTAGTTCTGACAGTATTTTTGTAACTGAAATTAAGGTGAATGAACTTAAAAATTTCACCAATGCCTATGTAAAAGGAAAATTGCGATTCAAACCTGGTACAGTAATTACGTATGATAAATTGCAAAGTGGTATAAATACTATAAACGGAACACAAAACTTTAATGCCATCAATTATGCCCTCGAACCCGATGGCTACGGAGAAACGTTGGTTTTGAATCTTAAAGAAAATGAAACCAAAACATTATTGAAATTTGGTCTTCATTATGACGGATTGTACAAAAGTGCCGTTTTGGCCAACATCACCCAGAAAAATCTTTTCTTTAAGAATGACAACGCTTCTTTAGATTTAATTATAGGAGACAATTTAAGGTATAATCTAGATTATTACGTTGATAATGGGTTTAATATTAGTTTTGGATTTAAATCATCATACAGTCAGTTTAACAGAAATATTTCGAATGCGATTCAGCCTGGAGGAATTATTAACGGCGATTTGTCGTTAATTAATATTGATTTTAAAGACTGGAACAATCAAGCCTATTTTCAGTCTGTATTTGTTCAAAAATTCTTAATTGGTGCAGGTCTCGAATACAAGTATTTGAGAATAATTCCAATAACCATTGCTAAAAATTCTCCCGATATAGACAACAGTAATTATTTTAGTGTGTTTGGGTACTTAAAATACGATGCATTTGATAATAAATATTTTCCAACAAAAGGCTGGACTTTTACAGGAGATATTCATTCATATTTAATGTCTTCAAATCAAACCAAAACGTTTAATCCTTTTACCATATTAAAAGCTGATTTTGCTGTCGCATTCAAAGTAATCCCCAAATTAGTATTTAAATTTCAAACGGATGCGGGGGTGTCTATAGGAGAAAAAAGCGTTCCTTTCTTTGATTTTGTTCTCGGAGGATATGGTTTTGCTCCAGTAAATAACTTTAAACCTTTTTATGGGTATGACTTTTTGAGTATTGGTGGCGATAGCTATATTAAAACTGCTGGGACTTTGGATTATGAATTCTATAAAAAAAATCACTTTAACTTTTCGGCAAATTTTGCCAATATAGGAGACAAAATCTTTAGTTCTTTAGATTGGTTTTCTCTTCCTAAATATTCGGGGTATGCAGTAGGTTATGGCTTAGAAACGATCTTAGGTCCTATAGAAGTCAAGTATTCTTGGTCTCCAGAAGACTCAAAAGGATTTGCATGGTTTAGTATAGGATATGTGTTTTAATCGTAAATTATATCAAAAAAAATTACGACATTTGCTTTCATGAAAACAAAATGGCAAGGTTTATTGGATTATCTGCAATTTCTTATTAAAAGAAATCCAGAATGATTGCACTATTTTTTTAAGGAATAGCATTAGGTTCAATCTAAATTTTTTAAAAAATGCCAATATATCATAAACTAGGAGATTTTCCTCAAAAACGCCACGTACAATTCGAGAAACCTGTTGGGGGATTGTATTATGAGCAATTATTCGGTACCGAGGGTTTTCATGGCCATTCGTCACTATTATATCATGTACACCGACCTACTCAGGTCAAAGAAATACTAAATTCGTATTCGGTAGAACCCAAAATTGCTATCGGTAAAAACATCAAATCGTTATTGTTAAAAGGATTTGAATTGTTACCCGAAAATGATTTCTTAGAAAGCCGCAAACCTATGTTAGTCAATAAAGATTGCACCATTGGTTTAGCCGCTCCAACAGCATCCTTGCGCTCTTATTTTTATAAAAATGCCGATGCCGATGAAATGCTTTTCATTCACAAAGGAAGCGGAACGCTAAGAACGATGATGGGCAACATTCCTTTTGAATATGGAGATTATCTCATCATACCTCGCGGAATGATTTATCAAATTGATTTTGATACTACTGAGAATCGCTTGTTTTATGTAGAATCTTTCGCGCCTTTCTATACCCCAAAAAGGTACAAAAACGAATCAGGTCAGCATTTAGAACACGCTCCTTTTTGCGAACGCGATTTCAAATTGCCAACAGCGTTAGAAACGCACGACGAAAAAGGAGATTTCTTAATCAAAATCAAAAAAGAAGGGATGATGCACGAGGTGGTATATGCCACGCATCCTTTTGATGTTATTGGTTGGGATGGCTATAACTTTCCTTATGGCTTTAGCATCCACAACTTCGAGCCCATAACTGGTCGCGTGCACCAACCACCACCAGTACACCAAACCTTCGAGACGGCTACTTTTGTAGTGTGTTCTTTTGTGCCTCGTTTGTACGATTACCATCCTAAATCCATTCCTGCACCTTACAATCACAGCAACATTGATAGCGATGAGGTATTGTATTATGTAGATGGCGATTTTATGAGCCGTAATAATATCGAACAAGGACATATCACTTTGCATCCAAAAGGAATTCCTCACGGGCCAGCACCAGGAGCTATGGAACGAAGCATTGGTCAAACCATCACACAAGAATTAGCCGT
>CAUPCW010000129.1:0-7552 GCA_963509895.1 uncultured Flavobacterium sp. | reverse complement strand
TTGTTTCTTGTAGAGAATATACTTCGTTGAGCTATTTTGGTCTAAAATCCACTCTCATTCTTCTTCACTTTAATATTGTAAATTTAAAAAACTTAGCATCTAATAAATTCACCTTGCAAACATAGGAGGTCTGGAAAAAGATCTTGCAGGAATGAGTATTGCCCAAACGGCTTAATTCAAATTGAAATTATAAACAATCTTGCCGACTTGTTTCTCTGGTGCGTTGCTGCTAGCGTCCCATTTGGTGTTCATTGCTGCAATTTTGGCTTGGTCCAAAAGGCATTTGGCTGTATTGGTTGTTCCTTTGCTTCCGGCAATAGCGCTTATGGTGTTGCCGTTACGGTCTACGACTACTTCTACGACTACTTTGCCTACTTCGTTGCAAGTGTATTTTGGGACAGGTTTTGAGATGGCTCTGCGGTTGCCTAAAGAATAGCCCGCTCCACCACCGGAGCCGCCGCCGCTTCCTGCACCATAACCGCTTCCGGTGCCAATGCCATTTCCGGTTCCGTTGCCACCGCCTGTTCCTCCACCAGAACCTCCGGAGCCATAAGAATCGTTGGCGCTTAAGCTTCCGTTGGCTTTTCCTTTATTGCCAGCTACTTTATCGTCGCCATCGCCTCCTTTGTTGGAGCCTTTTAGGATGCTCGATAAGGCATCGTTGGTAGTGTTGGAAACTTTTGGTTTTTCGACAACGGGTTTTGGGGTTTCTTTTGGGGTAGGTGTGGTGTTTTTTACTTTCTCTTTTTTAGGAATGACTACGCTTTCTTCTGTAGCGCTTTCTTGTGATAAGATAGCCTCGTCTGGAGTTGTCGGTGTGGGTGCGACTTTCGTTTGGTTTTTTACGTTCAAAACCTCATTTTGATAATCGGCACCCTGTCCCATTTCGCTATCGCCAAAGTTGACCGTGAGGCCACCACCGCCACCGCCAGCAAGTGCTGTAAAAGAATCGGGGTTGTAGGGAGGCCAAAAACGGATAAAAAATAAAATCAACAGCAGTATTCCGTAGATTACTAGGGAAAAGGCGATGGCTTTTTTTTTATCTGAGGGAACTGGGGATTGCATTGTTGTTTTGAATTTTGAGTATGGGTTAAAAACGCTGAAAAGTACTAAAAATTGTCAAGAAAAGAGAAGCGTTGTATTGAAAATGATGGCAAAAATTGAGGTTGTTGCTCTCTAGCCCCGATGGCAGTGGTATCCTTTGCCTTTTTCCTTTAAAAAGGCAAAGATATAACGGACAGCGGGACGATGCTGCCCAGAAAGCCTTTTGTTGCTGCTCCTAAAAAGGATAGCATAAAAAAAGGCGCGGTTGATGAGCCGCACCTTTGGGAAAATTGTATGTTGATTTTATACCAATTGTTTCAAAGCGATTTCGAAAGCCGTCGCGCTGATATTGGTTTTTGCAGTGCTTAAAGCGTTTGCTTTTACGATAGCATTTTTGATGATTTCGGACGTGTCTTGAAAGATAGCTTCGTCGGTCATTTGTACTTTTTTCTCCATAAAATAGGCGAAAACTCTAGCCATTCCACAGTTGGAAATAAAGTCAGGAATCAAGCTTACTTTGTGATCTACATCTTCCATAATTGGGCCAAAGAAAATTTCTTTGTCGGCAAAAGGAACGTTCGCGCCACAAGAAATAACTTCCAATCCGTTGGCAATCAAACTGTCGATTTGGGATTGGGTAACCAAACGAGAGGCAGCACAAGGAGTGAAAATTTCTGCCCCAATAGTCCATATTTTTTGATTGATTTCTTCGAATGGAATCATATTTCCGGAGACCAATTTGTTGCCGTCTTTGTTTAAGAATAAGGTTCTGATTTCTTCGAAAGAGAAACCATTTTCGTTGATTAATCCTCCGTCTCTATCAATGATTCCGACGATTTTGGCTCCCATTTCAGCCAAATAAAAAGCTGCAGCCGAACCTACGTTTCCAAAACCTTGAACAATCGCTTTTTTACCTTTGATATCGCCACCGTAGATGCTGTAATAATGGCCAACAGCTTGAGCAACGCCATAACCGGTTATCATATCGGCAACAGTGTATTTCTTAGTTACATCTGGAGAGAATTTTGGGTTTTCGATTACTTTGATTACGCCTTGACGTAATTGCCCGATGCGATTGATTTTGTCTGCTTCGGTAGGTTTGAAATGTCCGTTAAACACCCCTTCTTGCGGATGCCAA
Source organism: uncultured Flavobacterium sp. (assembly GCA_963509895.1). Lineage (GTDB taxonomy): Bacteria > Bacteroidota > Bacteroidia > Flavobacteriales > Flavobacteriaceae > Flavobacterium. The sequence goes on along the minus strand of CAUPCW010000129.1, from coordinate 5,370 downwards.
ACCCCACATTCTTCGGTCATTGGGATGACTTCGTGGATTTCGTCTACATTCAAATCGCCACCGGTTCCATAATAACTTTTTAATAAAGGAGAAACCGCCTTGTACCAACGTTGCAAAACGCCTTTTTTTCTTGGGTCGTTAGGGTCAAAGTTGATACCTGATTTGGCACCACCAATTGCTGGTCCTGAAACAGAGAATTTTACTTCCATCGTTTTGGCCAAAGACAAAACCTCGTTCATATCCAATCCTTTTCTCATTCTTGTACCGCCACCAGCAGCACCTCCGCGTAAGGAATTGATTACAGTCCATCCTTCGGCCTCGGTTTCAGAATCTTTCCAATTGAAGATGATTTCAGGCTGTTTATTTTCGAATTTCTTTAATAAATCTTTCATTAAAAATGGGTGTTATTTTGTTAAGCAAATTTACTTTTTTCGGCATACGAAAAAAAAAAATTGGTATTTTTCGAATTATTTGATACCAATCGGTATCTTTGCGTATGAAGTCGTCAGAAATTACAAAAGGCAAGGTGCTACAAGAAGCAATTACACTTTTTAATACAAAAGGGTATCGGGCTACTTCGTTGCGTGACATTACCAATGCCACTGGATTGACGAAAGGTGCCATTTATCGCCATTTTGAAAATAAAGAGCAATTGGAAATCGAAGCATTTCAAAATATGATGCATTCGGTTTTTGCTACTTTGCAAAAAAGAATCAAAGCAGAAAGCAATACAAGAGACAAGTTGTTTTGTGTCCTGGAGCTTTTTCAAGGCTATATTAATAATCCTTTTTTTAGTGGTGGCTGTCCTTTACTGAATGTGTCAACAGAAGTTGATGACACTACAATGGTGCTAAAAGACAAAGCATTACAAGCTTTAACCGTATTTAGGAATTCTATCGAGACAATTGTGATCAACGGCAAAACACATAAAGAAGTGAACGCTATTGTGAATGAGAAATTGGTAGCTATTGTTATGATTTCTTCGCTTGAAGGTGCAATTATGATGAGCAAGTTACAGGATTCTAATAATGACATTGAGGCGGTAGTGAAGCACCTGAAAAATTGGATTGTTGCCGATGTATTACAATAAAAAAATTTGCTTAAAATAATACCGATTGGTATCAAAAAACACAAAATAAGATGAAATTAAAGAAAGTGATTCAAAAAAACATAGGATTTTACTTTAATATTTTAGCCTATGTTCACCCAAAAATGCTACAACGAAAAGGTTTTGCACTTTTTTGTAACCCCTTTGCCCACAAAGTGAAGCCACATCAAATGCAATTTTTAGAAAAAGGTATTTCTGAGGTAATTGAGTATGAAAACTATAAAATCCAAACCTATAAATGGGGGAATGGTTCCAAAAAAATACTACTAGTACACGGGTGGGCAAGTCATTCGTTTAGATGGAAAAAATATGTGGAGCAGTTGTTGCATGATGATTTTACCGTTTATGCGCTAGATGCTCCTGCACACGGCTTGTCTTCTGGTAAAATGATTCACGTAGTTTTGTATGCCCAAGTCATCGATATTTTTTTGCAGAAGACACCAGATATTACTGCCATTGTGAGTCATTCCATTGGGGGATTTGCTACAACCTATTATTTGAATCATTACAAGTCCCAAACTATTGAAAAAGTAATCATAATGGGCGCTCCTGGTGAGGCCTCTGATTTTTTTGACTTTTATAAAAAAACGCTGGGTTTGAGTTCAAAAGCTTTGGAAATAATTATGAAGGAATTTCAGTTGCAGTTAGGACAATTGCCAAGTTATTTTTCTACTGCAAAATTTGCGGAGCACCTTACTATACCAGCTTTAATCATTCACGATAAAGGAGATGAAGCGACCAATCATCTTTATTCGATTCGGTTAAGCAAACATTGGAAAAACAGCCAACTTGTATTGACCGAAGGATTGGGGCATGATTTAAAAAGTAAGGAAGTAATTCAAATGGTTGTCAATTTCGTCAAGTAGTTTGGTTTTTTGTAAATCCTCATGTTTTTTAGAAACGTATTGTTTTACAATTTTAACAACACAATTTACAGAAGCAATGGTATTGCCAAATGAAAGTTGACTGAATAAAAAGTGCCGTCACAGATCCAATGATCGATAACGGCAAATCCTTTTTTTGGGGCAAAAAAGGCGGATTGTTCGATGTTTTTATTTCACTTTTCCTAAAAGTGCATCTTTAAGTTCTGTATCGACTGGATTATTTGACAGCCAAATTCCAAAAAAGGCTTTTTTGAAATCAAATCCCGGAATTTTTCCTTCCAATTGGTCGTTTTTGTATACTAAAATCGATTTTTCATTAGAAGAATAAATCAAATTAAAAGCATCATTTTCAACAGTTGTTTCTCGATTCAATAGTTTTTCTAATAAATCCAATTGCATTTTGAATTGGGGTATGTTTTCTTCTCCAATAGATTTTATGATCCCTTTGTGTAAAGATTTAGATAGTTTTTGTGAACTCACCAAAGAAGAGGTAATTTGTAAACGAATCCCCATATTGGTATCGCTATCTAAAATATCTTTAGCATCTTCTGATAATTGAGTTAAATACAAAGCTTGTACATAAACTTCTGTCCAGAATTTAGTTCGAGAGCCAAACCCATTCAATTGTAATTTTTGATTTTCAAAATCGATGGTTCTAGGAACGGTTACTCCATTGATCTTAAATTTTTCTTGGGCAATTCCCTTTGAAAATGATAGAGTTAAAAAGAATACTACTAGTAAAGTAATCGAGTTTTTCATAAATTGTTCTGAATTAAAAAATAGAGTGCAAATTTATATCAAACAAAAGGTTTTTCAATACTGTTTTTTGCGTCGAAAAAAGTATTGAGTAATATTTAATGATTTTAGGTTCAATTTGTTGTAACGGCAGTCAAAGCTGTTGAAATAAAAAGGATTTATGGATTTTTGTGTTAAATCATTGGTTTTTGATGAATGGCTAGTAAGCAATTTTTTATCAAAAAAATGAATATTTGGGTGAAGTCTTAATTTTTTATGTCTTTTAAATGTCTAGTAACGAACACATTTGAGTTTTTTCAAACTTTTCTCTAACGTTTTTTAACCACCAAATTATTGCAGAAAAAGCCGAATGAGAATCAATTTTTAAGTGTTTTGCAAAAAATAATTGCTAATTGTTTTAAACAAAAGCTAAATACACGAAATCGTTTGAGTTTTTGATATATAAATTCTACTTTTGGATTCTAAATTTGAATACTTACTTAAAATAAACTAAATACAACATGGATTTTAACCTTACTGAAGAGCATTTGATGATTCAGCAGGCAGCAAGAGATTTTGCTCAAACGGAATTGCAACCTGGAGTTATTGAAAGAGACGAACATTCTAAGTTTCCAACCGAGCAAGTGAAAATGATGGGAGACCTTGGTTTTCTAGGAATGATGGTAGACCCTAAATACGGTGGTGCTGGTTTGGATAGTATTTCTTATGTTTTGGCCATGACAGAGATTGCCAAAGTAGATGCGTCGGCTGCGGTAATCATGTCTGTGAATAATTCATTGGTTTGTGCAGGATTAGAAAAATACTGTAGCGAAGAGCAAAAAATGAAATATCTTATGCCTCTGGCCAAAGGTGATGTGATTGGTGCCTTTTGTTTGTCAGAACCAGAAGCTGGATCAGATGCGACATCACAAAAAACTACAGCGATAGATAAGGGAGATCATTATCTATTGAATGGAACCAAAAATTGGATTACCAACGGAGGTTCCGCTTCTACCTATATAGTCATCGCTCAAACCGATATCGAAAAAGGACACAAAGGAATCAATGCTTTTATCGTAGAAAAAGGTTGGGCAGGTTTTGAAATTGGTCCAAAAGAAAAGAAAATGGGAATTCGTGGTAGTGATACTCATTCCTTATTATTCTCTGATGTGAAAGTGCCTAAAGAAAACAGAATTGGTGCTGACGGTTTTGGATTTGCTTTTGCCATGAACGTGTTGAATGGTGGTAGAATAGGGATTGCTTCTCAAGCGCTAGGAATAGCAACTGGAGCTTATGAATTAGCGTTGAAATATTCGCAAGAGCGTAAAGCATTTGGAAAAGAAATTTTCAAACACCAAGCCATTGCATTTAAATTGGCCGATATGTATGTGAAAATTACAGCTGCCAAATTATTAGTGATGAAAGCAGCTTGCGAAAAAGATGCTGGACTAGATATTGCACACTCTGGAGCTATGGCTAAATTGTATGCTTCTGAAATTGCATTAGAAGTAGCTAATGAAGCAGTTCAAATTCACGGCGGAAACGGATATGTGGCAGAATACCACGTAGAGCGTATGATGCGTGATTCTAAAATTACTCAAATTTATGAAGGAACATCCGAGATTCAACGAATTGTGATTTCGAGAGGTTTGGTTTCGTAATCAAAGCATAAAATAGTTAAAAACCATTAAAGAACTAAGACGGTAAGTTCCTATTTACCTAATCTTACTTCTTTAATGGTTTTTTCGTATAAATAATTTGATACATTTGTTTTATGTATGAAGAATTAAAATATTGGTATCTGCGTGATCACAAGTTGTTTTGGACCTTAAACGGAAGCCAATTGAAACAATTATGCATAATTACAGGTTTTAAAAAAGCCAAAAAAGGAGAGATTATTTATTTTTCTTCTTCTGAATTGCCTCGTGTTTTTTTGCTTAAAAAAGGAAATATCAAAATTGTTTCTGTAGACGAAGATGGCAACGAAACCATTAAAGATATTATTCAAAAAGGGGATTTGTTTGGCGAGTTAGAATTGGATAGCGACAAGAACTCGAATGAATACGCCAAAGCATTAACTGACGAAATAATTATTTGCAGTTTTTTGCTCTCTGATTTTGAGAACTTATTGTTGGAACATCCTTCCTTGGCGTTGTCGTATACGAAGTTTGTAGGCTTAAAAATGAAACGCATCAAAAACAATTATGCAAATTTGATTTCTAAAGATGCCAAAACACGCTTACTTACTTTTCTAAAAGAATGGGCCGAGCGAGATGGAAAAACCATTGACAATCGCATCGTTATTGAAAATTACCTTACCCAAAACGATATCGCCCAAATCATTTGCACCTCCAGACAAACCGCAACGCAATTGCTTAACGAGTTGGAAGAAAAAGGCATTCTATACTACAGTCGTAAAGAAATTATTATTGAGGATATCTCGCTTTTGTAGTTTTTTGAGGGAAAAGTAAAGTACCCGACATTTGGTTCCTTAAACCTCAAGTAGTTTTGAAGTATTAAATTTTAAACTATGAAAAAATTACTTGTATTAGCGTTTATTTCAATTGTCGGAATCTCAAATGCACAAAACGAACTTCCAAAAACGGCTTTGGAGATTGCTCCATTATTGATTGGCGAAAAAAT
>CAUPCW010000128.1:0-7817 GCA_963509895.1 uncultured Flavobacterium sp. | reverse complement strand
TTGAGCCAATTCTTTGATGATTTTTTTCAATCGGTTTACGGTCGTTGGGTCTAAGTTGGCAAAAGGTTCGTCCAAAATAACGACTTCAGGGTTGCCTATTAAAGTAGCGATAATCCCAACTTTCTTTTGGTTTCCTTTAGACAAGTCTCTCAGATATTTTTTGTTTTTTAGGATTTCGCCATTAAAAAACTCTTCGTGTTTTGCCAATAAAGCATCCACATCGGCTTTGTTTTGTCCACGTAAATCTCCAATGAAATAAAAGTATTCTTCGGGTGTTAAATACCCAATCAAAAAGCTTTCGTCTAAAAAGGAACCCGTAAAAGGTTTCCAACCTTCGCTGGTATTCACTTGAACGCCATTGTTAATAACGGCTCCTGTAGTGGGGTGAATTAAATCCAATAGCAAACTGAAAAAAGTAGTTTTTCCAGCGCCATTATTTCCGACCAATCCAAAACTTTCTCCTTTTGGAATTTCTAATTGGTCTATTTTTAAAACGGTGGTTCCGTTGTATGATTTTGAAAGGTTTTGTACTTGTATCATAATGAAAAGTCTGATGTTAGAAATTAGAGGTTAGAAGGTATTCTTTTAAATTAGCTTTTTTGCTTGTAAGCTGCAATGGTTTTGTATTTTTCTCTTTTGTAAATTTTTTCAATTTGAAGGAACACCCAGTTTCTCATTGCAAAACCAATTACTCCCGCAAGAGCAACAAGGCCCAAACCTAATTCTTGTCCGCCAAAATATTTCCCCAAACCATACAAAAGCAAAGGCAAAACTAATTTTGGAATAGAAAGCAACATCGTGTTGACATTGAAGGCCTTTTTGTCACCAAAGGCACCTTGACTTTGAGTTAAATCGATTGGCGTTTTGGTAAAAGCACCTCCTAAGAGTACTAGATGTGAATTGATTCCAATATTGTAAATCGCACCAGCCACAATGGTTAAATATACTTGCCAGCCGAAATAAAGATAGAAACTAGCCAAAATCGTAGAAGCAAAAGTTGCTATGACAATTAACCACCATTTGGAATTCAAATAGCCACGATACGGAATGTTTTGCGTCATCATTAATTGGTAATACGAACTGTCCCAACTCGGTACAAACTGGCCAAATGTGAATAAAAATCCACCTGAAACAAAAATTCCTGCAAATATGTACATCACTTGTGGCTGTGTTGGATTGCCAAAGAAAATCAATCCATAAAACAAAAACAGCACACTCATAAGAACCGTTGTTTTGGAACGTTTGTTTCTTTTGATTAGCTTGATGTCGTTCTTTAAAAAGGTACCCAAAGTTCCAAATTGATTCAACCAAGTCAAATCTTCTGTCTTGGCAATTTCGCCTTTTACCGCCAAACCAGCATCGAGATACAATTCGTTTTTGAAATAAACAAACGTATAATAGTACAACAATCCTAAGATTACAAGCGGAATACCAAACACCCCTGCCGAATGAAATAAAGCGTCAAAAAATGGAGCACTGTACACCGTTACATCAAAATAACCGTAATAGTGTAATCCACCAAGGACTGCAACAATAGCCAGGAAAATCCCAAATAATTGATCTTTATTACTCAATATAATATTCAAAAAATTATTAATGTACACCAAGGCAAAAACACCCAAATGCCAAAACACTACCGATGCCACATCATAGCCTTCATAGATCAAAACGATACTTAAAGGAATGAAAAGAAAAGCGTGCAAAATATTGAAAAAAGATAAGGCCGTCTTTCCTAAAGAAAAATGCACAATCGTAGGTCGCTTAATCGGCAACACCAATAAAGGACGAATGTTCAGCACAGGAATTTTTTGAAGCATCAATCGAAAGGCCAAATCAAATAGAAAATAGTAGACCAAAAATTTATTGATGGTTACCAATGGATCTAAATTCATTTTCTTAAGACCATAAAAACCGCCAACTCCTAGCGCTAAAAACAACAAGGTGAAATAAGCAATTAAAAAGCCCATTAAAATTCTCATCGCCAAGCTCGTTCCAAAGGAAGCTGAACGCAAAAAGGCTTTCCACTCGAGGTAAATAAAACGTAAAAACATAGTTATTTGGGTTTAGTTGAAGAGTAAGTAAACAAAAAATATAAAACGTTACAAGGTTTTATAATCGATAATGTAACTTTTTATAAATTAAAATTTATTTATTTTTGAACCATTAAGTTATTAAGGTTCATAAAGTCTAAGAAAACTTAATTTTTCTTCATTTTTTAATGGTGAAAATGTTGACTCTTTTTTTAAACATTCATGGTAATATCCTTCAAAAATTAGCCAAAGAATATTCTGGATAGGTTTGTAAAAGGTATTTTTTTGACTGTGAAGGAATTTCAAAAAAGATAACATACATCAAAATAGTCATCAGTACCAAAAAGAAACTGGCGAAAACTAAAAAATAGGTATTACTTATATAATGTTCTACTCGATTAAACAGTTGCAAAAAGAGATTTAGCGGCAAAACAATCGCACCCGCAAAAGTCCCATATTGGTTTAAAATATCTTGAAACAACCATCTTTTTTCTTGATTCTGAATTTGTTTTTTGTGTTTCAACCGATTTGAAATCATTCTATAAAAAGCAAAAGCAACCAATAACCCATAGAAAAGCAACACCCAATCGCCGTTGTACGGACTTGCTTTTAGCAACAAAAACAGTACCCCTGTAACTCCAATTGTTCCCATAATTTTGGGTAGCGAAAAAAAAGTCTTCACGATAGTCCAAACAATCTGATTGTATTTTTTTTGTAAAAATCGTTGTTTGCCTTCCACCACATCCATAAAGCCAAAAACGCCAAATTTTTTGAATTCGTTTTGTAAGGCTTGATCAAACGAAAGCTTTGGATTTTCTTGCCATTGTTCTTCAATAGCATTCGCCAAATGATCCACCAATTCGGTTTGGAGATCATACCATTCTACATAATGTTGGCGTGTGAACCTATATAATTGATCGATTTGTTCGGTGGTTAGTTTCATAGAAATTTAGGAAAATTGGTATTGCTTTTTGATGGTTTTTAGAATAGTCGTTTGAATATGAACTCCCGCGATACAAAACAAAAAAAGCATCACCCATATACTAATGCTCGGAATTAGAAAATTAGAATTATAGTCAATACTTTGCTTTATAAAGTTTGCTAAACTTATACCCAACATAGGAACAGATGATACCCTCCCTGAAGTAATTTCAATTGCTAAAAAACTTTTACCATTTATCTTTCTGTATTTTATCCAATTGTAAATCATCGGTACTGACAAAAAGAATAAAGATCCAAAAAGAATTCCAAGATATTTAGCAGGATTTTCAAAATAAAAAGAAACTTGATACGCTACAACACCTAATAAAATACTTGCAATAATTTTGGGGAATTTTAGAAACTCACCTATCATTTTTCGTTGTTGCCTGTTGTATTCTTTTTGTAAAATCGCTTTTCGCTCTGCTACTATTGATGTAAAATAGCCTCTACCAAAACGCTGTTCTGCTTGGTGCTTGACCTGATGAAAAGTCAATTCGTGGTCTTGTTCCCAGATTTCTTCCATAATTGAAACCATATGGTCGGTCAATTCCACTTGAATTTCGTACCATTTAATATCAAAGGATTGAATGTAATTCTCGATGTAGTTAATTTGTTCGGTGGAGAGTTTCATAATTACAATCTTTTAATTTTTTGTATAAATTGAAAATGTTGGTATAAAAATCGCGCTGAAGAAAAAAGGAAAAAACCATACAAAACAGTGGCCGCGAGCGCACTTATTCTTATATCCTCAATGTTTTCAGTTCGGAAAAATGAAAAACCACCCAAGCTAATAATGACACCAAATGGCACCGCAACGAAAAAAGATTTGTCAAACAACACAGAATAAGTGGTCTTTAATTTCGATTGATATAGAATTATTTTGGATGCTATGAGCAAAATGGAACTTAATAAAAAGAATTTTTGAATAATAAATTCAACATAATGCATTACGGTTCTAAAAACTGGTATAGTACTCATGCCATAAAACAGGAGTGTTACTATAAAACAAAACACGAGTCCTGTTAAAAGTTCTCTTTTCTTCAAAGAAGATAATCGATCAATTACAATTTTAGTAGCCACTAAATTTCGTCCTAAAAAAGCAGCACTTTGACTTGGCTTCAATTGCGCCTTCCAAGTATCGAAAACCCTATAAAAAGCGGGCATAAAAGACATTTCATCAATAGTCATTGTCACTTCAATTTCGGATGCAATATGATCAATCAATTCAAATTTAAGATCTTCAAAATCAAGACCATTTTTAACTAAAGTATGTTCTATATAATCAATTTGTTCGGTGGTTAGTTTCATTATTACAAAAAATTAAAATTCTAATTTTGGATTCACTAAACTTTGCATATTTCGGATAAAATCTTCCAACTCCGCTAATCGATTAACGGTTTCTGTTGTTCCTTTTTCGGTGAGTTTATAATACTTTCTCAAGCGGTTGTCTACTCGTTCTATCTCTACATCAAGCAATCCTTCCGCTTCTAATTTGTGCAACGCTGGATACAAAGCGCCCTCGGTAATGGTCAATTCCCCTTGCGTCAACGCCTTTACTTTCTGGGTAATTTCGTACCCATACATTTTGCCATTTTCTTCCAACAACTTCATAATAATGGTGTTGAGACTGCCTTTGTATAACTGTGAGTTTTTCATATTTTGAAGAATTAGAAAATCTGTTTTTGAATTTCAAATATACATAAGATTCTTATACATAACAAAATTAGGTATAAAAAATTCAATCGGTTGCGCCATCAAAGTTATGGTCTTTGCTATCTTTGTAAAAAAAATCAAATTATGCCTTCCTTTTTAAAACTCCTTATCAAAGAAGTAAAACGCGAAACCAAAGATGCCGTTTCCATACTTTTTAATGTCCCAGAAGAACTTACCTCTAATTATACTTTTACCGCAGGACAATACCTTAACTTGCGTTTAACCTTAGACAATCAAGAGATTCGCAGAGCCTATTCTATTTGTGCTGCTCCTGAAAGTGGTGAATTGCGCATTGCTGTAAAAGCGGTAAAAAATGGACTATTTTCTCAATTTGCCACTAGCCGATTAAAAGCGGGAGACCTACTCGAAGTAGGACAACCTGAAGGCAAATTCACCTTCACTCCTGATGCCGAGCGTCAAAGAAATTATGCCGCTTTTGTAGCAGGTAGCGGAATCACGCCTGTAATTTCTATCTTAAAATCGGTATTAAAAAGCGAACCAAAAAGTTCTTTTGTCTTGGTTTATGGTAATAAAACACCTGAGGAAACCATCTTTCATCAAGAATTACACGACTTGCAATTGCAATATGTAGGACGTCTTTTTGTACATTATGTGTACAGCAAAGTACACGCTGGAGAAGGCTTTTTTGGACGAATTGACAAATCGGTTGTGAATGCTGTGCTTACGCAAAAACACGCCGCGTTGAATTTCGACAAGTACTTTTTGTGCGGTCCAGAAGAAATGATTACTACCGTTTCTACTATCTTAAAAGAGAAAAATGTAAAAGAATCGGCTATTAAGTTTGAATTGTTTACTTCTTCTACGCAAGAAAAAACCATTTCTGCAGCTGTAGAGGGTCACACAACTATTACCGTTTTGGTAGACGACGAAGAAACTACTTTCGAAATGTCGGCCAAACAAACCCTACTCGAAGCGACTCTTAAACAAGGTATCGATGCTCCTTATTCTTGTCAAGGCGGAATTTGCAGCAGCTGTTTATGTCGTATCACCGAAGGTACAGCCGAAATGAAGAAAAACTCTATCCTTTCTGATGACGAAATTGCCGAAGGTTTAATTCTGAGTTGTCAAGCTTATCCAACTTCAGCGACACTTCGTGTGGATTTTGATGATGTGTAAGCCCCCTAACCCCCAAAGGGGGAATGATTGAAATTAGCCTTTATGAAATCCATACGAGAAATTTTTAAAAACAAAGACTATCTTTTGGGCAAGCCCGAAGTAGAAGAGCTTATGGACTATTGCGAGGCCTTGCAAGATGAAATTGTGGAATTTAAATTTAAAAAAACCAACAATGGATAATTTTGAAGAATATTTACGGCAAGGCGAACCAAACAAAGCAGAAAAAGCAAAAGTATGGAAAACCGCCATTGGCTTGCAACAAGTTGATGGGCTAAAACCGTCTGAATACCTCATAACCATTGCCAAGCAAAACATTGATGGCGATATTAGCATTGAGGAAGTAAAACAACGCATAGACAGTTACTACATACAGCATCCTGTAAAAAATGACTCCAATAATAACCAGGACAGAACGGAAGAAGCCGATAAAGTTTCAGCACGTATTGCAGAAATGCTAGGCGAAAAAACATTCACCTTTTCTCCTGCCGAATATCTTAGCATTCACCGCAGGTTGTTTCAAGGCATTTACAACTTCGCAGGGGAAATTCGGGATTATAATATTACAAAACAAGAATGGATTTTAGACGGAGAAACCGTTCTATACGCCAGTGCCGAGAGCATAAAAGCCACATTTGAATACGATTTTGAACAAGAAAAAAAGTTTAGTTTCAAGGGTTTAAGTCAGCCAGAAATTATAGCACATTTAGCCCAGTTTATTTCCTACTTATGGCAAATTCATCTTTTTGGCGAAGGTAACACCAGAACAACAGCCATTTTTCTAATAAAATACCTACGCAAATTAGGGTTTAGAGAAGCAAACAACGATTTGTTTGCCGAGCATTCCTGGTATTTTCGAAATGCGTTAGTGCGAGCCAATTACGAAGATATATCCAAAGAAATATACAAAACAGAAAAATACCTTATTCGCTTTCTTTCCAATTTACTTCTAAAAGAAAACCATTCACTAAAAAACCGAGAAATGCATGTTCATTACGCTAAACCTGCAAATGAACCTGTAAAAACAAAAAATGACACTGTAAAATTAGAAGTTGACACTGTATTTGACACTGTATTTGATTTGATAAAGCAAAATAACAAAATAACAGCCACAGAAATCAGCGAACGTTTGAAAATAAGTTTAAGTACTACAAAACGAAAAATAAAAGAGCTTAAAGAACAAAAAAAAATAGAACGCAGCGGAAGCGACAAAACGGGCAATTGGAAAGTTATTGAACCATAAACGTAAATCCCAATAATTGAAATTAATTTTTGAAATAGAAATTACCTTTGTATATGAAATCCATACGAAAAATTTTTAAAAACAAAGACTATCTTTTGGACGAGCCAGAAGTAGAAGAGCTTATGGACTATTGCGAGGCCTTGCAAGATGAAATTGTGGAATTCAAATTTCAACAAGCCAAAAACAAAGAATTGGCGATGCTCGATATGCTCAAAGAAGTGCTCAAAGGTTGCAACGCTATCGAAAAAGAACAAATGGAACACGAGCGCTTTGGCTACGAAGCGCCGAATTATCAAGCCACTATTTCGAATTTGAAAAGCTATATCCTGGAACGCTGTCGAGACGAGAAGATTTATTTATAATAAAAACCCAATATTGAAAATTCCAAATTCCAAACTAAGTGCTGTTGGAATTTGGAATTTTATTTTTTGGAATTTATTTAAAGTTTAGCCACAACCTGTTCTGGTAAAATAGTTTGCATAGCGTCTTCGTAGCCTTCTACTTTTTTATTTCCATATACCGAAGTAGGTAACTTTGGAAACAAATTTCTATCAGCAACCAAGGCGTTTTCTAAAGGTTGATTAAAAGGCGAAAAACCAGCGTAAGGATGGGTTGCTCCCCAAAGTGTAATGACTTTTAGTCCCAACATCGCGGCAATATGTGCATTGCCAGAATCCATAGACAACATCACATCAAGGTTACTAATCAATTGTAGT
>CAUPCW010000127.1:0-8011 GCA_963509895.1 uncultured Flavobacterium sp. | reverse complement strand
GGCTCTAAGTTAAATAATTTTAGTGAAAGGGATTTCATTCCGCAGCGCTTTCCGCATAAAATCATCCTCTAGGCCATTCACAATCCAAGTCTCAATATTGGCTTTTTTGGCAATTGCTGCCGATTCTATTTTAGATTGCATACCACCAGTTCCGTGAGAAGACTTGAAATCGCCTATTTCTTTTTGTAACAATGACAAATCCGTTACTAATTCAATGGTTGATGGAAGTGCATCGTTGATAGAAGCTTTGGTGTAAATACCATTGGTGTTGGTAGCAATAATTAAAATATCGACATTTAACAATACGGCTGCTAAAGCGGCTAATTTATCGTTGTCGCCAAACTTGATTTCGTCTGTCGCCACCGTGTCATTTTCATTGATGATGGGAATGTAATTGTTCTTGACCAAAACATTGATGGTATTCACAATATTGACTTTGGATTGTTCTTTTTCAAAATCAGAATAGGAGAGAAGACATTGTGAAATATGCAATCCTAAATCGCTGAAGTTTTCGTGGTAAATACGCATCAAATGGGGTTGCCCAATGGAAGCTAAGGCTTGTTTCACAAAGACTTCTTGGTCATTATTGTCCAGCTTAACAAACTGTTTGGCAGCGGCAATCGCCCCAGAACTTACAATAATGAATTCGTATTGGTCTTGTAAGACGGCAATTTGCATTCCAATATCCTCAATCTTTCCTCTCGAAATATGATTGGTTTCCTTGGTTAAGGTATTGCTGCCTAACTTTAATAATATTCTTTTTTTTGTCATTTTGTATTATTTAAAAATTGAAAGATTTAAAATTTAAAAATTTGTATATCTCAATCTTTCAATTATTTAATTTTTCAATCTTTGAATTAGTTATCGAATCTGTCCTTCTCCGTAAACATACCATTTATTAGTCACCAAATGTTGTAAACCAATGGGACCGCGTTGGTGTAATTTGTCAGTGCTGATAGCGAGTTCTCCGCCTAAACCAAATTGCCCTCCGTCGGTAAAACGAGTGGAAGCATTATGGTAAACAGATGAAGCATCAATATTATCCATAAATTTTTGGGCTGCGGTATCACTTTCGGTGATGATAGCAGCTGAGTGACCTCCGCAATAGGTATTGATTTTGGTTATTGCTTCTTGATTAGAAGAAACAGTACCAATGACAATCTTGTAATCCAAAAATTCTTCATACCAAATTTCGTCTGAATCAATTTGGGAAATTTGAGTTGCTTTGGCCATTGTGGCATCTCCCAAAACAGTCACATTTCGTTCTTGTAAAGCACGGACTAGTTGGTTAGCAAAACCTTCCCAATTCGGTAAATTACTATCAATTACTACTTTATCTAAAGCATTGCAAACAGATATATTTGAGGTCTTTGCGTTAATAATTATTGACATTGCTTTTTCTAAGTCAGCATCAGCACTTACGTACACAAAATTATTTCCACGACCACTTACAATCACCGGACAAGTAGCGTGTTTTTTGGTGAATTCAATCAATTTTTCTCCTCCACGAGGCACAATCAAATCGACCTTTTGAGTAGGTTTTTCCAAAAAGGCTTGGGTTTGTGCTCTATCATAATTCAGGTATTCTACCCAATCCGTTGCTACATCATTGCTTTCCAAAGCTTGATGCCAAAGGCTTACAATCTTTTGATTCGACAATAATGATTCTTTGCCACCTTTCAAAAGAATTTTATTTCCTGATTTAAAAGCAATACCACCCGCTTCAACCGTTACATCAGGTCGAGACTCATAAATAATTAAAATAGTGCCAAATGCAGCCGTTTTGTTGTAGATTTTGAGACCATTATCGTGAACAAATTCAAAACGAATTTTACCCACCGGGTCTTCTTGACTGGCCAATTGTTGCAAGGATAAAATCATACCGTCAATTTTGGCATCATCGACCAACAAACGTTTTTCCATCGCCAAATCTTCTCCGGAATAATTGGCTAAATCTTGTTGGTTACTACTTTTCAACGCCGTTCTTTCCTGCGCTAGCAAAGCCGCCATCGTGGTTAAAACGGCGTTTCTCTTTTCGATGGTTAGTAGTGTATTCATAGTTTTTGGTTAGTTAATTTTTTGGGCGTGTCCCGCCCGATACTTCGACAGGCTCAGTAGGTCGGGTTTCCCGCTTCCCGATGAAAAATCGGGAGAGCTCCACTGCTCTCCCTCACGTAGCGGACTGGCAAGGAATATTCACACAGTTTCTTATTTCAATTCGGCCAACGACTCTTTCAAAGCAACGATAAAGGTATCAATTGCTGCTGTGGTAATGGTCAAGGGCGGTAAAATTCTCAACAGGTTTTTATTATTGGCACTACCCGTAAAAATATGCTTTTCCACAATCATTTTCTTGCGCAAGGCACTCACATCAAAATCAAATTCTACGCCTAGCATCAATCCTTTTCCTTTCACTTTGATGATTTCAGGCACTTGTTGGATGGCTTTCATAAAGTACTCGCTAACGGCGTTTACATTATCCATTAACTTCTCACTCTTAATTACATCCAAAACGGCGATTCCAGCGGCACAAGCCAAATGACTTCCGCCAAAAGTGGTACCTAGTAAGCCATAACTCGCTTTAAAATGCGGTGCAATCAAAATTCCACCAATCGGGAAACCGTTCCCCATTCCTTTGGCCAAACAAATAATATCCGCTTTGATGTTATGGTATTGATGCGCAAAAAACTTCCCGCTTCTTCCATAACCCGACTGTACTTCGTCTAGAATCAAAACCGCTTCGTATTGTTTGCACAGTTTTTCTAAGGCTTGAAAAAATTCAGTAGTGCCTTCATCTAAACCGCCCACACCTTGAATGCCTTCAATAATTACGGTGCACACATCCCCTTTTTGTAATTCGGTTTCTACCAAATCAATCTGGTTTAGTGGTAAAAAAGTAACTACTTGTTGGGCATTAATGGGGGCTACAATTTTTTTGTTGTCCGTTACCGCCACTGCTGCCGATGTTCTTCCGTGAAAAGAGTTGTCGAAAGCGATCACTCTCGATTTTCCGTTGTGGAAAGAGGCTAATTTTAGTGCGTTTTCATTGGCTTCGGCTCCAGAGCTGCACAAAAACAAAGCGTAATCATCATAACCTGATAATTCCCCTAGTTTTTGGGCTAATTCTATTTGTAGCGGATTTTGGATGGCGTTAGAATAAAATCCAATAGCGTCCAATTGTTCTTTTACTTTCGCTACATAATGCGGTTGGGTGTGCCCAATAGAGATAACTCCGTGGCCGCTGTATAAATCTAAATATTCCACACCGTTTTCATCTGTAATGGTACAGTCTACTGCTTTTACGGGCGCGATGTTGTATAATGGGTAAACGTCGAATAGGTTCATTGTTGTTGTAATTTAAAGATTTAAATAATTTAAAAATTGAAAGATTTGTGTTTGTTGCTGAATGATTTTAACTTTAAGGATGTCATAATCCTTAAATTTTTCAATCTTTTAATCTTTCAATCTTTCAATTTTTTTTTAAAATCCATTTGGTTTCAAATGCAAACCGGTACTTTCGTCGAGTCCAAAGAGCAAGTTCATATTTTGAATGGCTTGACCTGAGGCGCCTTTGACTAAGTTATCGATAATTGAAGTAATCAAAATCCGGTTGCCTTTTTTCATCACACTAATGATGCATTTATTGGTTTGAACGACTTGTTTTAAATTGATATTGGTTGTGGTTACGGTTACAAACGGTTCGTTTTTGTAAAAGGCTTCATATTTTGCCACAACATCTTCTAAGCTTTCGTCACAATGCGTATACAAGGTGGCAAAAATTCCTCTTGGGAAATCACCTCTGTTGGGAATGAATAGCAATTCGTTTTTGAAATCATTCTGTAATTGCTGCAAACTTTCGCCTATTTCTCCCAAATGTTGATGATCAAAAGCTTTGTAATGCGACATATTGTTGTTTCTCCAACTAAAGTGTGACGTTTCTGAAAGACTCACTCCAGCTCCTGTACTTCCAGTTGTGGCGTTGATGTGCACATCGTTGTGGAGTAATTTAGCTTCTGCTAAAGGCAATAAAGCCAATTGAATAGCGGTGGCAAAACAACCGGGATTGGCGATGAATTGCCCGTTTTTAATGGCTTTTTTATTCAGTTCTGGTAAGCCGTAGATGAATTTTTTGCCCTCAAACACTTCGTCTTTTTCTAACCTGAAATCATTGCCTAAATCAATGATTTTAGTATGGCTGGCAAATGTATTTTCGGATAAAAAGGCTTTGGATTTGCCGTGACCTAGACACAGAAAAAGAACGTTTACATTGGGGTTGATGGTATCTGTAAAATTCATTTCAATATCGCCTAACACATCTTGATGCGCTACCGAAAGTGGTTTGCCCGCATTGGTGGTGCTGTACACAAAGTCGAGTTTGGCGTTGGGATGAAACATCAAGATTCTGATGAGTTCGCCAGCCGTATAACCCGAACCGCCAATAATTCCAATAGTAATCATAATTTTTATTTTTAAAACATTTTTATTTCACCATTAAGAAATTAAGTTTCATTAAGCTTAATGTGTCTTAATTTCTTAATGGTTTAAAAAAGGAATTGAAGTTTTTACAAAACTTTAATTTTTTATACCCTTTTAATGAATGTTATTCGTAAGTTTCGTTGTTCACAGAAGAGAATATGTTTTGCGCATTGCCTAGAATTTTGATAAAACCTTTGGCATCATCAGACGTCCAAGCATTGTTCATTTCGCCGTATTGACCGAAGCCGGTGTTCATTAAATCGTTTGGTGATTCGATGCCGTCTAAGCTGAAATGATACGGTTTTAAAGAGACCGTTACCGTTCCATTGACTGTTTTTTGTGTGTCTTCTAAGAAGGTTTCGATGTTGCGCATCACTGGGTCCAAAAATTGCCCTTCGTGGAAAAGCATACCGTACCAGTTGCCTAGTTGTTCTTTCCAGTATTGTTGCCATTTGCCCAGTGTATGTTTTTCTAACAAATGGTGCGCTTTGATGATGATTAATGGTGCTGCAGCCTCAAAACCAACTCTTCCTTTGATACCGATAATGGTGTCGCCCACGTGGATATCTCTACCAATGGCGTAAGCGCTAGCCAATTTTTCTAAGGCCACAATATTATTAGAAGGTTTGTCTGCTTTGCCATTTATCGCAACCAATTCCCCTTTTTGGAATTCTAAAGTTACTTTCTCTTCACCTTCTTTTTGCAATTGCGAAGGGTAGGCCTCGCTTGGTAAAGGTTGTCCTGATGTTAAGGTTTCTTTTCCGCCCACACTAGTTCCCCAAAGGCCTTTGTTGATAGAATATTGTGCTTTTTCCCAAGAATAATGCACGCCATTTTTGGCTAAATAGTCTACTTCTTCTTGACGCGATAGTTTTAAATCACGAATAGGAGTGATGATTTCGATTTCGGGAGCGATAGTTTGGAAAATTAAATCAAAACGAATTTGGTCATTTCCTGCACCGGTACTTCCGTGTGCGATGGCTGTGGCTCCAACGGATTTGGCATATTTTATGGCTTCGATGGCTTGAAAAACACGCTCAGCACTCACGGATAGTGGATAGGTGTTGTTTTTTAGAACATTACCATAAATCAAGTATTTGATGGCTTTGTCGTAATATTTGTCTAAAATGGTTAGGTTGGCGTGTTTGGCGCTTCCTAGTTCGTAGGCTCTATCTTCTATGGCTTTTAGTTCGGCTTCATCAAATCCGCCCGTGTTGATTAATACGGTATGTACTTCGAAACCTTTTTCGTTTTTTAAATATTTTAGGCAATACGAAGTGTCTAATCCTCCGCTATAAGCTAATACTACTTTTTTACTTTCCATTGTATATCTTTTGATGTTTTGTGTCTGACAAAACGTTGATTTTTATTTTTTAACTATTATTTTTTTAAGAAAAGGGCTTGCTTAATCTCTTTTAAACGATTCCAAATCCGGACATTGAAAGGGTGTTTGGGCGGATTTTTCTGTTTTTCTTTGGGATCGTACAGCATTCCTGTGCACAAACACATTTTGTAGTCTTTGCTTTTTAGGATTTCAAAATTGGTACAAGTTTGGCAGCCTTTCCAGAAAGTAGGGTCGGTAGTCAATTGAGAAAAAGGAACGGGTTTGTATCCTAAATCGGAATTGATTTTCATTACCGCTAATCCAGTGGTGATACCGAAAACCTTGGCTTCGGGGTATTTTTGTTGAGAATACTCAAAAACGAATGTTTTGATTTTTTTGGCTAATCCTAAATTTCTAAAGTTTGGGTGCACAATCAATCCTGAATGTGCGACGAATTGTCCATGTTGCCAAGATTCGATATAACAAAATCCTGCAAATTTTCCATCAATTATGGCGATAACCGCATTTTCGGTTTCCATTTTCTTTTGGATGTATTCTGGAGTTCTTTTGGCTATTCCCGTTCCTCTTTGTAAGGCCGAGGTTTCAATTGTATCACATATTTCAGCAGCAAATGTATAGTGCTCTTTTTGTGCGACTACTATAGAAATATTCATTTCGGAATTCGATTTAGAGGTTAAAAATCGTTTGGTTCTTTTTTTTAAAGCAATCATAGTCAATGAGCTATTAAAAGTGCCACATTTTTATTAAATATTTTGTTGTAAATATTTGAAATGTAGTTACTTATAAAGTTATATTGAGTTTCAGTTAGATTTGAAACTCCATTAAAAAATGGATTTGATTTCAAAATGGTAAAATGAAAATGGATGAAATATAGAAAACACTCTTTTGGAGACTATAGGCATAGCATCCGCACTTCGGGAGAAGCAGCAAGTAAATTTATCCGGTAGATAGAAGTTATATGTAAACTTGTATTTTTCATTGGTGCAAATTTACGATATAAAATTTTATAAAAAATCAAATTTCACTTAAGTTTGTTAAATTTCAATAAAAATTTTTTTTTAAAGCAAAAAAAGTGATCTTGAAAGTCAAAATCACTTTTTTTACAGCAATAGAGGGAAGAATTGTTTTTTGAAAAGCTACTTTTCTTATTCAAATCGGTTAGTATTCATAATATCTTTGATTTTTGACTTTAAGTCCTCTCCTGTATCATATACCATTTGCTCTGAAGTAGGAAATGGAACAGCTCTACGGTCAAAGTTAGAATAATAGCTTTCCTCAGAAGCTCTTCTATCTCCTTTGAAGGTGGCATAAATATTTTCGAAAACAAATTCACTTGTAACAGGATAAGATTGAAGTAATTGATTGCCTTTTGTACTTACAAATTCAACTTTTGCGGTTACTTGACATGTTTTAAGTTGACGGTATTCATAGATTTGAACTGTTACTTTTTTGAAGTTATCTACCAAAACCTCTTTGCCCTTTTCGTCTAACACGACTTTTCCGTTAGCGTCGACTACTTTTTTGTAACCGTCTTTAATATCGCGTTCTTTGATGAATTCGCGTTCTTTGATTTGTTCCGGTGATACTGAAATGTTTCGGAACAAAATCATCATTGAAAAGTCGTATTTGGTTCCTTTTTCAGGCGCATTGTGATACACAATCCAAGGATTATTCAAACGATACGTACTGAAATCCAACAAATCGGTTTGAAGACGCGCCGGAATAATCATATTGGTTTCGTTTTTGGTTTTTACCAAAACAAAATCGGTTCCTTTGAATTTGGCTTCGTCTAATAATCGATTTACTTCTTTATAATTAGGACTAATTTTATTGAGATACGTCAATTCCTCAAAAGCGTTTCTGAAATTTACTTTGGTATTGGTTTTCATCAATTGTAATGCCTTGTTGTATAAGTATTCAGCTAGTGCAGCTTTACTTGAAACGATTTGGTTGTTGTAATTGTCAAAAGGAAAAATAGCATTACGGCCTTCTTTTATTAAAAACAAAGGAAGCACTGGTTTTATTTTTTCTTGGCGGTCGTGTAACTGCACATAATAATTGTACAATTTTTCGATTTGATTGGGATTGGATTCAATATTTAGCATTTGAATGTTGTTCAAATCTCTTTCTTTGGCTTTTGCAAAGGCTTCTTCGAGTAGGTAAACGTAGTCTTGTTTTCCCTTTTTGTCT
>CAUPCW010000126.1:0-8341 GCA_963509895.1 uncultured Flavobacterium sp. | reverse complement strand
ACTACGAAACGTAAATTAGCTTTAGTAAGTTTTTCTAAGGCTCTTTGATCACCGGCTTTGATTTTTTGTGCTAATTCTACTTCTTCATCGGCAGTAATTAAATCTACCTTTCCAATTTCTTGTAAGTATTTGTCTAATGATGCAGTTTCACGATTGGTTACCTGCTTGGTGATTTTAAGTTGTCTCATGGTATTTGTCTCCTTATTGTTTAAGTGTACAATTACTTATACGAGCAGTGTTTCAAAAAAGTTACATAATTATCATTTTTTTTCGATAAAAAAATAAAATACCCCAACTTTACGCTGAAAGATGGGGTCAGTTATAGATAAAATAAAATTTTATAAGGTTTGTAAGTTGTTGATTTATAGGTCGTCTGGAGTTTTTAGCATCTCGTCAAAAAGATTTTTCAAAGATTTGACATATAGAGGAAAGCCTACAGCTAAAAAAAGATATTCTTTTCTTAGAACAGTCACATCGTCTAGAATTTGATACAAACTTGGCACTATGATTAGTAAAGAAACTAGAATTCCAATCCATGGATTTAGTTTAATAGTTAGAAGTTGTTTCAAAAGTCTCATCTCAAATTGGTTTTTTACTGCTATACTCATTTTAGTTGCTTTGTTAATGTTGCAGTAAAAATACCTTTGTTGTAAAGATATTTGGAAGCCATTGTCATAAGACTCCTTTTTTTTGTCTTGAAAGCGCTTCTCAGAGTTTACATCAAAAAAAAACTCCTTTTGGGAGACTTATTTGTGTGTAGTGAGGTTTTAAGAAAGAATATTCATTTTCTTAATGAAGTCTTTATAGGTATCGCTTAGGTTGACTTTGTGCCCGCCTTGCATGATGATTAAATTGTCGGCGAGGATGATTTCTTCGATTTTGTTTACATTGACCAAATAATTGCGATGTGTTTTGATGAATTCATTTGGGTTGAGTAAACCGCTAATTTTGGTGAGCGAAATCATAATCACAAATTTTTCTTTTTCGGTGATGATGTTGCAATACCGTTCTTCCACTTCGATGTAGAGAATATCTTTAAGAGCTACTTTTTTTAAGGCATTTTTTTTCTTGATGAACAAATAGTCATGGCTTACCACGGTATCTTGTTCTTCGCTTTGAAAGACTTGGTTTTGGGCGTAAAATTTTTCTACTGCCATTTCAATAGCATACAAAATTTCTAATGGATTGAAAGGTTTCATTAAGAAACTAAACGGTTTAGTAAGTTTGGCTCTTTCGAAGATTTGACGGTCTTGCGAACTGGTCAAAAACACAAAAGGCTTTGCGGCATTGGGAACAATACTAATCGTTTCAGCAAAAGCGATGCCGTCGGGTTTTCCATCCAAAAAAACATCTAGAATAGCAATATCTATAGTTTGACTATAAAAGAGTTCTAAAGCTTCCTTGAACGTTCGCGCGACACCCACAACATTGTAGTTGTTCTCTAAAAGCACTTTGCATAGAGCATCACTTTGTTCTGGAAGATCTTCTACAATGAGAATATTAATTTTATCCATTTTGTTCTGTTTTAGGAAATTTCAATATTATTTTGGTGCCTTTGTTCAGTTCGCTTTCTATGGCCAGTGTTCCGCCATTTTTTTTAATCATTTGTTTGCATAATTGCATTCCGAGTCCTGTTCCTATGATTTCTGAATTGCTTTTCTTGGCCAATAGTTCGTTGTCTTCTAATAACTCGGCTATGGTTTCTGGACGCATCCCGATGCCTTGATCTTCAATGATGAATTGATGGAATTCGGATGGGGTGTCTAGGCTATAAAAACGAATGCTGCTGTTTTCTGGAGAGAATTTAATAGCATTATCCAATAAGTTGCGCAAAATGATTTTTAACGAATCGAGATCCACGAAGATAAAACAGTTTTTGGATACTTCGTTTTCAAAGGCAATTGTTTTTTCTAACAGTAAGGGTTTGTAGCTGTATTCTATTTGCTGTACAATAGAAAACAAATGCACCGAATCTTTATGAAAATACAATTGTTGGGTTTGCAGTAACGCCCAATGCAACAAATTGTCTAGTAGGCTATAGGCGCCATTGGCAATCGCGCTATTTTGATGTAGGAGTTTGTCGAGTTCGTCGTAGTTTTTGGATTCTAGGGAGCTTGTGAGTTTGGTGTTGCTGGTTTTGAGCGCATTGACGGACGAACGCAAATCGTGGCTTACAATAGAAAACAGTTGATCTTTGGTCGCGTTGAGTTCGTCTAGTTTTTCTTTTTGACTTAAAATGATTTTAGCATTTTTTACCTTTTGTCCATATACATAAACACCACCTGTTAAAAGGAGCAGTAAACCTATGGTAGAAAAAAACATGGTATTGCGTTGCGTGTTTTTTAATTCATTCTCTACTTTGAGTACCGAGATTTGTTTTTGTTTTTGCGCTACCGCATATTTTTTCTCATATTCCGCTACAGCCCAAATTTTGTTTTGGTTGTAAAGGGAATCCTTCCATTGTTCATATTCTTTCCTATAGATTAGCGCTTTGTTTAAATTACCGAAATCTTCTTCAATTATAGATATGTTTTTTGCTACAATTGATTTTTTTTCAAAATCATTAAGATTTTGAGCAGCTAGATATGCTTTTTTGAAATAGATATTTGCTTCCTCATTTTTTTCTTGCATGTAATATAAATTTGCAATAATATTATGGCTAGAATAGATACTTTCAAAATTGCCTTCTTTTTCCCGTATTAAAAGATTTTTATTAAGATATTTTTCTGATTTTTTATATTCATTTAGAAAAAGATAAGCTACTCCTATGCCTTCATATATATCGCCTAAGCTATAGAGTTTACTTTCTTTTTTTGATATATTCTCAATTTCTTTGTAATGTAAAATGGCTTCATTAAATAAACCTAGTTCAATTGAATTTTTACCCAGCATTATTTTTTTTAAAGGATAAATTTCTTTAGAATTAGATATTAAAAGTAATTCCTTTTTACTTTCTTTATAAAGATTCTTGTAATAGAAAGCGTTAGCTCTAAAATAATGGCAATAATCTGTAAGTTCTTTATTGAAGTTTGAATTTATTTGTTTCATAGAATAAACTAAAGTAGAGTCCCAATTTTTTTTTAAAAAATAAAACTGGGCTCTATTGAAGTTAGTCTGCGACTTGAATTTTATTGCTTTTTTCGTAAGATTTTTATTTAAAAAATCATTAGGGTATAATGAAATTTGTGTGAAAAACATTTGAAAAAAAAATATAGAAGCAATGTAATGCTTGCGTTTACACATTGTTCATAGTCATTAATTAAAAAAATTATAGTTTAATGACAGTGCCCTTAGAAGTTTCGGGATCTAAGTTTACCATAAAAGATTCAATTTCTGTTATGTTTCCAACAGTGTCTGAAGTATAATCTACTTCTACATAATACACATCACAAGTTTCTGGAGTTGCTTCCGAGAAATTGTAATCGTAGTTCATGGTTAGTACATTGCCAGATTCTATTGGGGTTTGCACTGTTGGTGGGATTGTATCCTCAGAGTTCATGTACAAAGTAGCTCTAATTTTTAGGGTTAAGGCGCCACCTTCAGGGGTGTAGAATTTTGCCGAAACCAAAGGAGCAACAGGGTAGGTTACGGTTGCAGGGCTCGAAAAAGTAAATACTTGTGTGTTAATTTTTGTGTTTTGAATAACTGTAAATGCCATGTCTAATACTAGTTTATAAGGTTAATAAGGTTAAAGGTATTTTTTTTATGTGAATTAAATGTAAAGTTGTTTATTTATTTTTGATTTTTATTGTGAAATTCATACATAACCCTAGGATAGTGCTGATTTTTATGCAAAAAAAAGTCCCTTAGTCATTATGACTAAGGGACTTTGGAATAGTAACCTTTACTTGTATCGTTATTCTTTTTTCTCTTCGCGTGGAGGTCTAGGTAACAATGCTTTTCTTGATACTTTTTCTTTTCTTGTTTTTGGATCAAGACCAAGATATTTTATTTGAAATACGTCACCCATATTCACTACATCGGCAACATTTTCAGTACGTTCCCAAGCTAACTCAGATACGTGTAATAACACTTCGTTTCCAGGAGCAGCAGTATATTCTACTACAGCACCAAAGTCAAGCATTTTGATTACTTTCACTTCATACGCTTCTCCCATTTGTGGTTTGAAAGTGATTGATTGGATTTTGGCCAATACCGCTTCAATTCCAGCAGGATCCGTTCCTAAGATTTCAATAACTCCTTGTTCATCAACTTCGTTGATTACGATGGTAGTACCTGTAGCTTTTTGTAATTCTTGAATTACTTTTCCACCAGGTCCAATCAGAGCACCAATAAAGTTTCCAGGAATGGTTCTAGTGATGATTTTAGGAGCATACGTTTTAACATCTGCTTTTGGAGCAGCAAGTGTAGCAGTAAGTATGTTTAGAATATGCAAACGACCATCTCTAGCTTGTGCCAATGCAGCTTCCATAATCTCATATTTCAATCCGTCAATTTTGATGTCCATTTGACAAGCTGTAATTCCTTCTGAAGTTCCAGTTACCTTGAAATCCATATCTCCTAAATGATCTTCGTCACCCAAGATATCAGATAAAACAGCAAAACGTTCTCCGTCAGTAATCAATCCCATAGCAATTCCAGAAACTGGACGTATCATTTGGATTCCCGCATCCATTAATGATAATGTTCCAGCACATACGGTTGCCATTGAAGAAGAACCATTTGATTCTAATACTTCAGAAACCACACGGATCGTGTAAGGACAATCAGCAGGAATCATGTTTTTCAAAGCTCTTTGCGCCAAGTTTCCGTGACCTACTTCTCTTCTTGAAGTCCCTCTTAAAGGGCGCGCTTCACCTGTAGAAAATGGTGGGAAATTATAATGTAAATAGAATTTTTCTTCTCCTTGTTCAGATGGTGAATCAATTTGGTTGGCTTCTCTAGAAGTTCCTAAAGTTGCTGTTGCTAACGCTTGAGTTTCTCCACGAGTAAACAAAGCTGAGCCGTGAACAGACGGTAAATAATCTACTTCACACCAAATTGGTCTAATTTCAGTAGTTTTTCTTCCGTCCAAACGTGTGCCTAAATCTAAAGTCACATTACGTACCGCTTCTTTATTGGTTTTGTAGAAATATTTAGAAACTAAATCTCCATTTTCAGCCAATTCTTCTTCAGTGAATAATGCTTTTACTTCTTCTTTTACAGCATCAAATGCAGCAGAACGTTCTTGTTTTGCAGAACCTTTACTTGCTATAGCGTAAATTTTATCATAAGCGGCCTCTTTTACTTTAGCGTAAATGGCATCATCATTTTTTTCAGTTTCGTAAGTACGAACTTCTTTTTTTCCAAATGCTTGAGCCAATCTTTCTTGGGCGGCAATTTGTACTTTAATGTGTTCGTGAGCAAATTTAATTGCGTCTAACATTTCAGCTTCTGAAATTTCTTTCATTTCTCCTTCTACCATGGCGATAGAATCTGTTGAAGCTCCAATCATCATATCAATATCTGATAATTCTAATTGTGCACGAGAAGGATTGATGATAAATTTACCGTCAATTCTTCCTACTCTAGCTTCAGAAATCAACGTTTCAAAAGGAATGTCAGATAAAGCAAGTGCTGCCGAAGCTGCTAATCCTGCTAATGCATCTGGCATAACTTCATCATCATGAGACATTAACTGAATCATAACCTGAACTTCTGCATGATAATCACTTGGGAAAAGCGGACGTAAAACACGGTCAACTAATCTCATAGTTAGCACTTCGCTGTCACTTGGACGAGCTTCTCTTTTGAAGAAACCTCCCGGGAAACGTCCAGCTGCGGCAAATTTTTCACGATAATCTACCGTTAATGGTAAAAAATCAATACCTGGACTTGCTTTTCTTGAGGATACAACTGTTCCTAAAATAACAGTTTTACCAATTCTTACTACAACAGATCCATCGGCTTGTTTAGCTAGACGACCTGTTTCGATTGTGATGCTTCTACCATCACCTAAATCGATTTTTTCTACAAATAATTGTGGAATCATAAATTTTTCCTTAATTGGTTATACAATGGGTTTTAGTTGTGTTGTAGTTGTTGTGTGTAGTTGTTGTTTCTAAAACCCAATGAAAAACCAAACTTTTTTTCTTGTAAACGTATGTAATGTAAAAACAAAAAGAGGCACTCTCGCACCTCTTTTTTATATTGATTATTTTCTAATACCCAATACTTTGATAATCTCACGATATCTGTTGATTTCTTTTTTCTTCAAGTAATCCAACAAAGCTCTTCTTTTACCTACTAATAGTACCAAAGAACGCTCAGTATTATAATCATGACGATTTTTTTTCAAGTGCTCTGTAAGGTGGCTAATTCTGTGTGTGAATAAAGCGATTTGTCCTTCTGCAGATCCCGTGTTTTCTGCTTTTCCTCCGTGTTTAGCGAAGATATCCGCTTTAACTTCTTTTGATAAATACATGCTAATATTATTTAAATGATTTTTATGTATGTTTTACAACTCTTGTAAGACGGGTGCAAAAGTAGTGTAAAATATTCAATTATTCAAAAATTTAAAGATTAAAAGATTTTGAAGTCTTACTGTTGGAATTTTAATATGGATAAAGCTTAAATAGTTCTTTAATTATATGGTTGTTTTTATTTCAGTTTTTAAATCTTCTGACCTGTAAATCTTTTCTTTATTAAAACAACTTCGCAATTTCCTCATTCACAAATTCCAAGAATCGTTCATCGGCTTCAGTGAATGGGTCAATAACGTGACTATCAATATCGATTTGACCAATGTTTGCGCCATTTACAAATAAGGGTACTACAATTTCTGATTTTACGGTAAAGCTACATGCAATATAGTTGTCTTGTGCGGCCACATCAGGAACCACAAAGTTGGCATTCGATTCGGCTACCTGTCCGCAAATTCCTTTTCCGAAGGGAATCACGGTGTGATCTGTTTCAGCTCCCACATAAGGGCCTAAGTGCAAAGTCTTGGCATCGTGGTTGGCGAAGTAAAATCCTACCCAATTATAGTATTCAACAGATTCGTTCAAAAGTTGGCAAATGGCTAGTAATTTCTCATCTCTAGTAGAGGTAGCGTTGCTTGTGATAGCAATTACTTTCGGTTGTAATTCTTGAAATGTCATTTTAAATTGATTTTTATACAAAAGTATTTAATGCTAGTCTTATAAATTACATAAATTTGAAAAAAAATCAATTTTGAAAAACTATTGGAGGCTTTACAAGCCATTTTTGAAATTCATAGGGGCTTTTTTATTTTCGTATATCTTACTTACTTTTTTATATCAGTGGTATTTGTCTGGATTTGAAAATAATCAATTGGATGGCATCACTCGGCTTGTAGCTAGTCACGTTGAAAAAGTCTTGCAAGTATTTGATTCGAATTCGGCGGTGGTGTATCAGCAAAATACCAAAATAAGTATTTTGATGCATCAGAAAGAAGTGGCCACCATAATTGAAGGGTGTAATGCCATAAGTGTTGTGATACTTTTTGTTTCCTTTGTGATTGCTTTTGCGGGAAGGTTTAGCACTACTTTGTTTTTTTTACTTGGAGGTAGCGTTTTGATTTATGTGCTCAATGTGATTAGAATTGCGATTCTGAGTCTTCTTTTGTGTCGTTTTCCGGCTTATGAGCACCTTTTGCATGGCGTTATTTTTCCGCTGTTTATTTATGGGGTTGTTTTTATTCTTTGGTTTGTCTGGGTCAACAACTTTTCTACTTATGCTAAAAAATCTGCTTCAAAATAAAGTCAAAATCATTCTCGGGTTGCTGCTGGTTTTTTTGTTAGCGTTAATTCGTGAATTTGAAGTGCAATTGTTTTATGACCCTTTTTTGGTTTTTTTTAAAGGGGAGTATGCTACTTTGCCCTTGCCAAAATATGAACCGTTTCAATTATTTTTAGGCTTGCTTTTGAGATACGGATTGAATTCTTTGCTATCCTTGGCTTTGTTGTATGTTCTTTTTGAAGACAAGGATATGGTTCAGTTTTCGGGGGTACTATTTTTGACTTTCTTTGTTTTGCTACTAGTTGCCTTGTTTTATCTCCTTTCTTTTCAGAATCAAAACTATTTGCTTCTTTTTTATGTGCGTAGGTTTTTGATTCAACCTATTTTTATTCTGCTCTTTATCCCTGGATTTTATTATCAAAAAATAAAAAGTAATAAATAACATTTTATTAGTAAATTAAAAACTGAAAAGAATTAGTTTTGTATCATGAATGCAAAAAAGAGCACTAGTTTATTTTTGGCACTCCTATTATTGGTTTCCAATATAGGAATGGCTTTTAATGTGCATTATTGTGGCGACTCTATTGCTGCGATAAGTTTGCATTCTGAACTTTTATCTTTGACAGAGCCAGATGGCTGT
>CAUPCW010000125.1:0-8405 GCA_963509895.1 uncultured Flavobacterium sp. | reverse complement strand
GTTTAATCTGAATATCAACAAACTCAATCCAGCCGATCAAGGTGATCCGCAGTTTCAGAATTTGAGAAACGTTTTTACCCCAAACATTGGAGCAGGTATTTACTATCATTCAGACAAAGCTTATGTAGGATTATCGGTTCCTAATTTTATTCAAACCAATCGATATGATGATAATGAAGTAGCGATTTTTAAAGAAAAAATCAATTATTACTTAATTGGTGGTTATGTATTTGATTTATCAAATGACATCAAATTCAAACCTGCCTTTTTGACCAAATTAGTAGAAGGTTCTCCTTTGCAAGTTGATGTTTCGGCCAACTTTATGTTTGTAGAAAAAGTAGTAGTTGGAGTAGCATACCGTTGGAGTGCCGCTATGAGTGCTATGGTAGGATTTCAAGTTACCGATGGGATGTATATTGGTTATGGATACGATTTAGAAACCACCAATTTAGAGAACTACAATTCAGGATCGCACGAAGTTTTCTTGCGCTATGAAATTTTCAAAAACAGCGAAAAAATTACTACACCAAGATTTTTCTAAAAAATAGATCATGAAAAAACAGTTACTTCTTTGTCTTGCTATGACTTACTTATTTTGGAGTCCTAGTTTTGCTCAAAAAGCTAATATAGCTTCTGCCGATAAAAAATACGAAAGTTACGCTTATGTTGATGCCATTCAAACGTATGAACGCCTTGCGGCCAAAGGCTATCAATCTGCAGATATGTTCAAGAAATTAGGAAATGCTTATTATTTTAATTCTGATTTCGAAAAGGCAGCCCAGTCCTATGAAAAGCTATATCAACTCTCTCCTGATGTGGAGGCTGAATACTACTATCGCTATGCACAGGCACTAAAAGCCATTGGAAAAGAAAAAGAAGCAGCAATTCTTTTAAGTACATTTGAAAGTAAATCAAGTGGAGATAGTCGAAGCAAGCGGTTAAAAAACAATAGCGACTATTTAGAAGAAATTAAAGCTAATATTGGTATGTATACCATCGAAAACGCGGGTATCAATTCCAAATATTCTGATTACGGAAGTGCGATTGTAGACAATAAATTAATTTTTACTTCTGCAAGAGATACAGGTGGAGTAGGCCAGCGTAAACACGCTTGGACAGGGGAACATTTTACCAATTTGTATGCCGCAGGGGTCAATGGAGAACTTATCCCGAGTAATCCAGTACGTTATGATGCCAATATCAATTCCAGATTTCACGAAGCCACACCTGTCTTTACCAAAGATGGTAACACGATGTATTTTACTAGAAATAACTATTTGGACGGTAAAAAAGGAAAAGATGCCAATAAAGTTACGCTACTCAAAATTTATAAAGCTATTTTGGTCAACAATAGATGGACCAAGGTAACCGAGTTGCCCTTTAATAGTAATAACTTCAGTTCGGCTCACCCAGCCTTGAGTCCTGATGAGCAAACGCTTTATTTTGCTTCGGATAGACCTGGAACTATGGGACAATCTGATTTGTATAAAGTGACAATCAACAGCAACGGAACTTTTGGAGAGCCCATCAATTTAGGAACAGAAATCAATACAGAAGCAAGAGAGACGTTTCCTTTTGTAACCAAAGATAATCAATTGTATTTTGCCTCAGATGGTCATCCTGGACTAGGAGGGTTGGATGTTTTTACTGCTAAAATCAATAGTGACGGTAGTTTTGCAGAGGTTGAAAATGATGGAGCCGAAGTTAATTCTCCTAAAGATGATTTTGGTTATTATCGTGATAGTGAAACGAACAAGGGTTTTTTTACTTCGAATCGTGATGGTGGAATTGGGTCTGATGACATTTATAGGTTTATAAGTAAGAATCGATGCAAACAGGTTCTAAAAGGAACGATAACAGATGTTGCTTCAGGGCAAGTGTTAGCTAACGCCCAGATTACGATTTTAAACAAACAATATAAAGTAATTGGCGAAACAACAACAGATGTTTCAGGGAATTACACCTTTAGTGCTGATTGCAGAAGAACCTACAGCGTGAGAGCGGCAAAAAAAGACTATACTTCAAATGAGATAAAGATCAAAACTTCTGAAATTACTGGTGAAACCAAAGTTGATTTGCAGCTAGAAAGTGGTATTTGCAAAGTAACAGTAGGGGATGATTTAGGAAAATGCTTTGGAATCAAAATGATTTATTTTGATTTGGATAAATCCAATATCCGTAAAGAAGCGGCTTTAGACTTAGCAAAAATTTTGGATGTTTTGATTCAAAATCCAACTATGAAATTGGATATTCGATCTCATACCGATTGCCGACAAACAGCCAAATACAATTTGGCTTTATCAGAACGAAGAGCCCAATCGACTATCTCTTGGTTGGTTTCAAAAGGCATTGATAAATCAAGATTGACTGGAAAAGGCTATGGAGAATCGCAACTCATCAACGATTGCGGATGCGAACCAACCAATCAGTCTAACTGCAGCGAAGAACAACATCAAATGAACAGAAGAAGTGAATTTATTATAACAGCGCTATAATTATTATTTCAAAACCGGAAAAAGCTACTTTTTGAGTAGCTTTTTTTTTGGGATTATTTAAAAGGATTTCGTTCTTGCCAAACAGTTTTTGGTTCGAGATAATTAAATAAGCGAGGCAAAAAATAGTTGATAATGGGATTTTTATGCTCCATTAATCCATACATGGTTTCTGGTTTTGCGCCAACTGAGCTTTTGATTTCCAAAGCTGTTCTGGCAAAAATAATCGTTTTGAATTCTTTTTTGATAGAATAAGCAATCATATCATAAAGCATATTCAGATATAGCATTTTTTCCCTTTGTATAGTGTTATCATACCCTAAAAAATAGGTATCCATAGCGTCTCCGTTTTTGATTAGCGTATTAAAACCAATCAATTTTTCATCCAAAAAATATCCATAAAAAAGAAAATTATCTTTCCATATTCTTTTTAAGTCACCAAAATGATTTTTGGATAAGAAAAATGAGTTGAAAGGCGCGTTTTTGGCCACATGATAATAGAGATCATAAATTAACTCTTGATTTTGTTCTATTTCTGTAAGAGAGAGTTTGCGTTTTACAACTCCTTCCGCTTTTTTTCTAGCTCTTTTATATTGATCTCTATATTTTTTGGTTAACGTATTCACATAATCTATTTCACTTTTCCAATGTTTTGGAATAGAAAAAATCATATTGGGCTGCGTTACAAATTGAAAAACAGAACGGAAAGAAGTCTGATTGATTTTTGTTATTTCAGATTTAGAGAAATCTTTACTAGTGAGTAAATGAATTTCAATCCCTTGATTTTTCAATAGTACTTCAATGCTAGTTCGGGCTTTATGAAGCACTTTTATTCCTTCTTCAAACGGGATAGAGTCCAAAAAAGCATAGGCGTTTTCGCCAGTAAGCATGCAATTACCGATAAATAAAACATGAGAAGAAAAACGTTTAAAAGCAAAATTGCGAATGATTGTTTTTAAACATTGATCTCGTTCTCCAAAGGACTCTAATTTATTTAAATCTAAAAACTGACTCAAGGCAACACCTACCAATTCCTTATGTTGAAAAACGCCAATAAAGAAACATTTCATGTTGTTAGGACAAGAATTTTCTAAGATTTCGAAATAGTCTCTTTTTAAAAAAACGGTACTTTTAGCGATACTATCCCAGTTTTCGGGAAGCTCGCTTGCAGATTGATAAATGACAAATGAAAGAGGTGTGCTCAAATAAATAAAGTTGGTATGAAGAGCAAATTTAATCTAAAAACTGAAAGATAGTAGTGCAATGTAATAAAAGAAGCGTAACAACGCAATTATTATTTATATGACTGTCCGTAACTCATACCAATAGTCTAAATAATGACAATATACTTTGCGTCTCTGCGCCTTTGCGTGAAATTGGGCTCGCAAAGTCGCGAAGACGCAAAGATCAGTAAGGATTATATTTGTGAAAAATATTCAACAACTAATTTATTCTGTGAAATGGTACTATTCACGGATAGTCATAATTATTTATATAGCCTTACGAATTTTAAAAAAAAGATGCGTTTCAATAGTCTTGAAACGCATCTTTGCTAATTTATACCCAGCCGCAAATAATAGCTCCCATGGTAGTAAGTGTAATAATCCAATAGCCGGAATGGATAAAAATATATTTCCACGATTTTCTTTCAAAGAGCCCATTGATTGCAATCATTGGAAACGCAAAAAATAATCCAGAAATGAATCCATGTAATGCACCGTGTTTATAGGTTCTGAAAGCTGTTCCATAATCAGCCATAAAAGCGGTAAAAGAAGGAAGTACTTCGTTCGCTTTTGAGGGACCTCCTACCATTCCTAATGCTCCCATTTGATGAATAGTTAATGTCATTTCGATTGAAGCAATAAGCAAAGAAAAAACATATGTCAGGCCGAAAATTTTCAGCATGTTTCCTGTTTTAAGTTGGTCTTCGGTTAGTCCGGCTTCTTTCATCCAAATGGTGCCAAACACTTTTGGGTGGTACCAAACAAATCCAATAAAAAGGGTAACTAATGCTGCAACAAACAGCGATTGAAAGTTCATTTCCATAATTGAGTTATTTTTAGGTTGTATTCAAAAGTACAAAAAAATAAAAAGAGTTGCTCTTTTTTAAATTCTTGTAAGATTACAATGCTGATTTTTTTTATTGATGTATTTGGTCGATTTTATTTGTATTTCATCTGTAAGTATACTATTTTTAGCGCATTAGTTTAAGATTTATTTAACAGCCCATGAAAAAAGTAATCTACCTTTTGTTATTATCATTTTCTGCCAATTCTTTTGCTGCAGTTTCTGTCTTTGAACGTGAAGCTTTGTTAGATTTGTACCAGTCTACTAATGGGTATCAATGGAAAAACAAATGGAATTTAGCCGAGCCAATTAGTACTTGGTATGGTGTTGTACTACTTGAAGACAAAGTAATTGGTATTGATTTGTCCGATAATAATTTGACAGGTACCTTGCCATCGTCTATAGGAGACCTAGTCTATTTGAAAGAATTGAATTTGCATAAAAATAAGCTAGAAGGTGCGATGCCAAAAGCGTTAGGGAATTTGGGTGCGTTAGAAATGTTGAATCTTTCGCTTAATCAACTTTCTGGTGTCATTCCTCCTTCAATTGGAGATCTTACCCGATTGGTTCAAATAGAGTTGTATATGAATAAGTTGAAAGGAACTTTGCCATTTGAGTTGGGAAAATTAACTCATTTAGAGATTTTGTCTCTTTACAATAATGAAATAGAAGGAAAAATCCCAACATCATTATATTCTATTCATTCCCTAAGAGTAGTATTGCTGAGTAGTAATCGATTGAATGGAGAGTTACGTTCCGATATCGTACAGTTAAGAGATTTAGAAAGTTTGAGTCTGTTCGATAATGAACTAAAAGGGCTTATACCAAAAGAATTAGAAACGTTGAAAAAATTAAGAGAACTTAATATTTCTTATAATCAATTTAATGGCCCAGTGTCTAAAAGCTTAATGGATAAAGATGCTTTGAATATGACAATGTTGGCTTCAAATGGAAAAATTGTTTTGTTAGAAACAATATAATTTGTATCAATACGCTTTAAATTTAGTTAATAAAAACCTGCTTTTATGCAGGTTTTTTTGTGGAGTTCTGATTAACAAATGTTTTTTACAAAAAAAACACCAACTTTTTCAAGTGGTGTCTTCAAAATAGTCCTAACGGGATAGTTTTTGAATAGTTGTGCGGATTATTTAAAGATATTGAAACGGCAAAATGATTAATTCAAAGCGAGTAGATTTTTCCAATAATTGATGAATTAATGGCCTTATAATCCGGTTTTTAAAACTTTTTTTAGAATTATTTGGTTTTAGAAAAAGAAATAACCAACAGATATTTGGAATACTCCGTTTTTATATTTATTTGAAGAATTGTCTAAATTATTTATGTCAGTTAATCCCATATTATATCTTGCTCCAAAATTAAGTCCGTTGTCAAGTTTATAGCCTAAGCCAAAATTAACCCCAAAATCAAAAGTCTTAAATGAATTTTTTACATCTGTTTTGTCATTTTTTGCAGAAAATAAAAAACCTATTTGCGGTCCGGCTTCAAGACTCAGTCCTTTCGTTAAATAATATTTTCCCATTAAAGGAATATTTAGATAACTTAAGGCAATTGTATTGTTGTTGAAACTATATCCCTGGCCAGAATACATCAATTCAGGTTGAAAAGAAAATTTCTCGGAAAGGGCGATTTCTGATAAAACACCAAAATTAAATGATGTTACCACATCACTACCTTTGGAGTTATTTCCGCTTATAGAGGCAAAATTCAAACCTCCTTTTGCACCAAATTTAATTTTTTGGGCATTAACATTTGTAAATCCTAAAACTGTAAGAACAGCTAGTGCTAAAATTTTTTTCATAAAAATGGTTTTAAATTATTTGAATCCAAAATTCGCATAAGATAAACTGGGAAAGGTTTCAAAAGCTTAAAATTGTATAAATCGGTACTTATTTACTGTGTTTTTATATTCATTTGGTGTTTGACCAGTAACTTTTTTAAAGCTTTTGTAAAATGTAGTTTTTGAAGTAAAACCGGACTCCAAACCCATCGTCAATAGATTATAGTTTTCATATTCAGCATTTGAAATCATTTCCTTGACGGCTTCAACCCGATATTGATTGATGTAATTGGCAAAGTTGTCTCCTGTTATGGTGTTTATAATTTGTGAAACATATCCTGCGCTTATGCCTAGTTTTTCTGCTACTTTTTCTCGGGTTAATGTACTGTCTGTATAAATGTGTTGGTCTTTACAAAGAAGTTCTAGTTTTTGGAAATAAAGATTGTCTGCTGTGATAGATACCCTGTGTTCTTCCAGGTTATTGTTTTCTTGTGTCAGGTTGTTTTCTGCAATTTGCGGACTAGTAGACGAAACAGCTAAGTTATTGTTTAGGAAATTATCGATGGCATCTTTGTTCTTGGCCAGTTTATATTTGTAAATGCCAATATATGCCGTCCAATGTATAATGAATGTTGCAGATAAAGCCACGATTCTCATAGCAGAAGAAATGTCATATTGAAGAAGTATGGCGACTAACCAGGTAATAAGCCAAGAGAATAACAATGTAGAAAAAAGGGTTAATAAGGTAACTACCCATTTTTTTTCTTCATATTCTTTTAAATGTCTTATCATAAAATAAGAGTAAATCAGAAGGAAAGGGATGAATGTGAAGACTAAAAAATGATGAATTAGACTGAGAATTTGGATTACAACTATACCTGGCTCTGGAATAGTATAAATTCCTGCAACACGATCAAGATCTTTTGTAATGTTAAGTACAGCGGAATAAGCAAATGGGATAAAACATAAATATATTTTTTGTTTGCTTTTTACAGTAGCATCAATCCGATTTACAATATATAGGAATAGGAATACAGGCAATAGTAATGCCCATTCGACATTATCAATAAAGTGTAAAAAAGGATAGGGAGTATATACTTCTTCTAATTCAAAAACATAATTCAGTAAAAGAATAGAAAGCGTGAATAGCAAGTATGCCAAATATTTATTTGAATTACTATAAAATAAGGAAGACCTTAAAATAACTAATCCCAAGACTATTCCCTGAAAAATCGCAATATTTAAAAGTGTTGTATAAATCAATTTTTTAAGATAAAAGTTGCTTTTTAGATTTGTTTCGCGATATTATGGGAATCAGTCATTTTAAAAAAAAAATAGCTTATTTCATACGAATTGATAAGGCGAATTTATAGTAATACTGATGACTTCCTTGAGCGATTAAGAAATGATTAACTAAAATGACATGCTCCATGAAAAAATTTCATTCAAGCTGCGCGAATACCTCATGATTTTGTGCCTGAAATCTAATGTCTTGATTGTTTGAATGTGATATAAACAAAAAAAGCTCTAGATGTCTCTGAAGCTTTTTTAGTAGTCCGCCACAGCGGAGATTCGAACAAGTGTCCGCCGTGGCGGATAGAAGCCCAATTAGAATTAAATTTTGAATAAACTCTCTTCCAATCCTTGATTTTAAATATTTTTCTCTTTTCATAGCTTCAGCTTTAGAAGAGAAAAATTCAACATGAATTACAGTTCAAGGTCTAAATTTCACGGTGTATCCTTTGGTAACCAAAACGTTTTGTGATTTGAAACGTTCTGTGAGGTTAGATATAAATCCATTGTAGTTTTATTGAATTTTTCAGAATATAAAATGTAAACCACAAATTCATCCATGATAGAAAGTTTTTAAAAACAAAAAACACCAGCTCTTTCAAGTGGTGTTTTCTTAGTAGCGGGAACTGGACTCGAACCAGTGACCTTCGGGTTATGAGCCCGACGAGCTGCCTACTGCTCTATCCCGCGATGTGCGTTTTGTAATCTCAGTAAAATTAACTTAGTAGCGGGAACAGGACTCGAACCTGTGACCT
>CAUPCW010000124.1:0-8439 GCA_963509895.1 uncultured Flavobacterium sp. | reverse complement strand
ATTTAGAGAGGCGATTTGCGAAGCGATGAGTGAAGAAATGCGTCGCGATGAGTCCATATACTTAATGGGTGAAGAAGTTGCTGAATACAATGGTGCCTACAAAGCATCGAAAGGGATGTTGGCCGAATTTGGTGAAAAACGTGTAATTGATACTCCTATTGCGGAGCTTGGTTTTACAGGTATTGCGGTAGGTTCAGCCATGAACGGATGTCGTCCGATTGTAGAATACATGACCTTCAACTTTTGTATGGTTGGTATTGATCAAATTATTAATAATGCTGCCAAGATGCGTCAAATGTCTGGTGGGCAATTCAACATTCCAATTGTTTTTAGAGGGCCAACTGCTTCTGCTGGACAATTAGGAGCGACTCACTCTCAAGCTATCGAGAATTGGTTTGCGAATACTCCAGGTCTAAAAGTTGTAGTACCTTCGAATGTGTATGATGCCAAAGGATTGTTGAAATCAGCCATTCGTGATAATGATCCTGTAATCTTCATGGAATCTGAGCAAATGTATGGTGACAAAGGCGAAGTGCCAGATGGAGAATACACTATTCCGTTGGGAGTAGCTGATGTGGTGAGAGAAGGAACTGATGTAACAATTGTTTCTTTTGGTAAAATTATCAAAGAAGCATTCAAAGCAGCTGATGATCTAGCGAAAGAAGGAATCTCTTGTGAAGTAATCGATTTGAGAACCGTTCGTCCTATGGATACTGAAGCGATTTTGAAATCGGTTAAGAAAACGAATCGTTTGGTAATTTTAGAAGAAGCTTGGCCTTTTGCTAGTGTGTCTTCAGAGATTACGTATTTGGTACAAGAACAAGCGTTTGATTTCTTGGATGCACCAATTCAAAGAATCACAACCGCCGATACACCAGCACCTTATTCTCCTGTTCTGTTAAAAGAATGGTTGCCTAATGCTGATGACGTAGTGAAAGCAGTCAAAAAAGTATTGTACAAAAAATAAGAGTGTTTAAAAAAGCATAAAATAGCTTTTTTTTAACATTCGTAGTAGCAGTTTAAGACCACTACTTATCATCTAATTATTATATTTGGGGCTTCATCGATACACATTCGATGAAGCCCCTTTTTTACTATGAAAAAATCAATCTTTTATCTCTTTATACTCGTATTTGTATTTGTGGCTGTTGCAAAAGCGCAAACCAAAGTTAGTGGTATCGTGTTGGATAAAACCAATCAACCGATTCCCTACGCTAATATTGTTTTTAAAAACTCTAATGTAGGAATTGTAACCAACGAAGATGGTCGTTTTTACATTGAGTCTCCCCAAACCTATACAGCTTTGGTGATTACTTCTGCTGGTTTTTCAGACAAGGAAGTAATCTTAGAAAAAGCCGTGAATTACAATTTCAAAATTGTATTGAAAGAAATGCAAGAATTGAATGAAGTGGTCGTTTTTACTGGGAAAACTTCAAAGAAAAACAATCCTGCTCTTGATATTTTGCGCAAAATTTGGGAACGCAAACGCAAAAATGGTTTGTATCAATTCAATCAATACCAAATGGAGAAGTACGAGAAGATTGAATTTGATATGAATACCATTGACAGTGCTTTCATGAAGAATAAAGTTTTCAAGGGGATGGAGTTTATCTTTAAGCAAGTAGATACTTCAAAGATTACCGGAAAAACGTATTTGCCTATTTTTATCAACGAGGCGTTGTATGATGTGTATGGAGATAATACCATCAGGAAAGTAAAAGAAATCAATAAAGCTAATAAAACGTCTGGATTTAATGGCAATCAACAAATCTTAGCTTTTGTCAAAGATTTGTATTCTGATTACAATATCTATGACAATCACTTGACTTTTTTCGACAAAAGTTTTACCAGTCCACTTTCTAAAACAGGGATTGATGTCTATAATTATGTGTTGCGTGATAGCGCATTAATCGACAACAAATGGTGTTTTAATATTGTTTTTTATCCAAGACGTAAAAACGAATTGACCTTCAAGGGAGATTTTTGGGTAAACGATACCACTTTTGCCATCAAGAAAATCAATATGGCGGTAACCAAGAGCGCCAATATTAACTGGGTAAAAGATATTTACATTGAGCAAGAATTTGAGGTAATGAACGACTCTGTTTTTCTTTTGACTCGCGATTATTTAATGTCGGATTTTGCGTTAAACAAAAAAGAAAAATCAAAAGGAGTGTATGGTAAAAGAACGTCTTTTTATCGCAATCACGAGTTCAACAAACCCAAACCCATTGCTTTTTACAAAGACGAAGTTAATTTTATAGACAACGAAGTCTACAACAAATCCGAAGAATATTGGGAAGAGAATCGTTTTGAAAAACTCTCCAAGGACGAAAAAGGCGTTTACAAAATGCTTGACACCTTGCAAACCGTCAAGAAATTCAAGCAATTGTACAGCTTGGTTTCTATCTTAGGAAGTGGTTATGTAGAGTTCAACAACTTTGATTTTGGAAGTGTTTTTTCCACCTTTGGTTATAACGAAGTAGAGGGTATTCGCCTGCGTTTGGGCGGAAGAACGTATTTTGGGCCTAATGACCCTTGGCGTGTTCAGGCTTTTACGGCTTATGGTTTTGAGGATCAAAAATTCAAATATGGCGTTTCAGGAAAATGGATGGTCGATAAGAAAAACCGAATCATTATTTCAGGAGGAAATCGACGAGACATTGAGCAAATTGGCGCCAGTTTGACCACGACCAATGATGTCTTGGGACGAAGTTTCGCATCTTCGGCCTTGTTTACTACAGGAAGTAATGGAAAATTAACCAATATCAATCTGACCAATGTTTCGTTTGAAATAGAGCCAGTTAAGAATTGGACGTTTCAAGCCGGAATTTCACATCGCACTTTAGTTTCGGCATCACCAACCTTTAGTTTGGACTACTATACCACGTTGCCGTCAGCAGCCAATCCCGCGGGAGTGGTTAAAAGTGATGTAAGGCAATCTGAGGCAAATCTTCAAATTGAGTACACGCCCAACCGTAAAACCATCGGTTTTGGTGTAGAACGTGATATTGTAGATAGTCCGTACAGCCGTGTTTTTATCAATTACAGTCACGGATTCGAGGGTATTTTGAACAGCGATATTCGATATGATAAAATTCAGTTGTATTACAAACAGCCGTTCATTATCGGGCCACTCGGAAGAACTAACTTAATTTTAGAGGCTGGAAAAACATTTGGCACCATTCCTTTAGGTTTGATGAGCGTTATTCCCGGAAATCAAACGTATTTCAGTATCGAGAACACCTTTAATAATCTGAATTTCTACGAATTTATAAGCGATCAATACGTAACCTTACAATGGAATCATAACTTCCAAGGGCGTTTGTTTGCACGAATCCCATTCATGAGAAAACTCAATTGGCGAGAAGTAGTAGGCGTAAAAAGCGTTTACGGAACGATCTCAGATGCCAACCGAGCCATTAATGCTTCGGGTCTCCCATATCTTGCTCCCGAAAAAATCTATTGGGAATATAGCGCTGGAATTGGGAATATTTTCAAAGTATTTAGAATAGATTTCGCATGGCGTGGCAGTTATCTCAACGCACCCGATGCGCAAAATTTCACGGTCAAAGGAACCTTTGGGTTTAATTTTTAGGAGCTCATCCAGCTGTACGCTATATCTGTAGTCCTGAACGCCAGGACTACAGGATGCCGCTTCCATCTGGGCTAAACAATCGATTATGCAAGAACCTTTTTCGTTATTAATTGCCCAAGAGCCCGTTTTCAAAACTATAGTTGAGAAGTATGGCTTGCCCACTATTCCGCAACGTCCCGAAGGTTTCGAGACACTTGTACTCTTGATTTTAGAACAACAAGTTTCTATAGATTCTGCCAAAGCGACTTTTTTACGGGTAAAAGAAGTAGCACAACCCTTTTTTCCTGAAACAGTTGTGCAACTCAATGATGAGCAATTGAGGACAGTGGGTGTAAGTCGTCAAAAAACAACCTACATCAAAGCTTTGGCCACAGCCATCCTTTCAAGAGAATTGGTTTTGGAGGAATTAGCCTCATTCTCAGCCGATGTAGTACGCGAAAAATTAATCAAAATAAAAGGGATTGGCAATTGGACCGTTGATATTTATTTGATGTTTTCGTTACAAGAACAAGATTTGTTGCCTCTTGGTGATATAGCCGTGGTAAATACCTTCAAGGAATTATTTGATATTCACGACAAGGAGCTAATGGCTCAGCGTGCTCAGCATTGGAAACCTTACCGTTCCTTTGCTACCTATTTATTATGGCATCATTATTTGTGCAAACGCAACCGAAAAGTGGTTTATAATCCTTAATTAACGAAAACGTTATAGTTATATATACTTACTTTTTTCTTGTAAAAACGTTCCGTTTGCCTACTTTTGCAAAAAATATATAATTAGCTAAGAAGTAATAAAAATGACTGCAGACAAATTAAAAACTTTCGATGTATTGATCGAAATACCAAGAGGAAGTAGAAACAAATACGAGTACGATTTTGCTATTAAAAGAATGCGTTTTGATAGAATGTTATTTTCTTCTATGATGTATCCAGCGGATTATGGGTTTATTCCAGAAACTTTGGCATTAGATGGAGATCCTTTAGATGTTTTGGTATTAGTAAACGAACCTACTTTTCCTGGATGTGTGATGGAAGTAAAGCCAATTGGAGTTTTTCACATGGCAGATGATAAGG
Source organism: uncultured Flavobacterium sp. (assembly GCA_963509895.1). Lineage (GTDB taxonomy): Bacteria > Bacteroidota > Bacteroidia > Flavobacteriales > Flavobacteriaceae > Flavobacterium. Next base: position 3,767 of record CAUPCW010000124.1, on the reverse strand, counting down.
GTCCAGACGAAAAAGTAATCTGTGTACCGGTTTCTGATCCTATTTGGAATTCATTAGAAAACTTGTCAGATATCAATCCGCACTTACTAAAAGAGATTGAACATTTCTTTCAAGTATATAAAGATTTAGAAAATAAAAAAGTTGATGTTGAAGGTTGGGGAGATGTGAATGAAGCGTATGCAATCATTAAAGAATGTACGCAACGTTTTGATGATATCGAAAATAAACCAGAGGGATTATTTAGTATTAAATAATTTTAACCATCAAATTTTATAAAAAAAGCAATACTCAACCACGAGTGTTGCTTTTTTTGTTTAAATTCGTTATGACTAGATTTTATAACTAACCAAAAAACACCTTTTTTTTATGAATACATTTATGATTTATGTGCCTATAGTAATGGCACTTATTGGACTTTTGTTCATGGCTGTAAAACGAGCTTGGGTGCTCAAACAAGATGCTGGGGACGGCAAAATGAAAGAAATATCAGATTATATTTATGAAGGGGCTTTGGCCTTTTTAAAAGCAGAATATAGATTATTAGCTGTATTTGTCCTTTTAGCAAGTGCAGTATTGGCAGGGATTACTTTCTTGCCTGGCGTAAAAACCCATTTGTTAATAGTTATCGCCTTTATCTTTGGTGCTTTTTTCTCCGCTTTGGCTGGAAATATGGGAATGAAAATCGCCACTAAAACCAATGTAAGAACAACTCAAGCTGCGCGTACTAGTTTGCCTCAAGCTTTGAAAGTGTCTTTTGGTGGAGGAACGGTAATGGGATTAGGTGTAGCCGGTTTAGCTGTTTTAGGGTTGACCGGTTTTTTTATTGTCTTTTTCAGAATCTTTATGAACGGAGAATGGACTTCTACTGAAGACATGACTATTGTTCTAGAAACCTTAGCCGGTTTTTCTTTAGGTGCAGAATCTATCGCTTTGTTTGCCCGTGTTGGTGGCGGAATTTACACCAAAGCAGCCGATGTTGGTGCCGATTTAGTAGGTAAAGTAGAAGCCGGAATCCCTGAAGACGACCCCAGAAATCCTGCCACTATCGCAGATAATGTTGGGGATAATGTAGGTGACGTTGCTGGTATGGGTGCCGATTTATTTGGATCCTATGTAGCGACTGTATTGGCGGCAATGGTTCTTGGAAACTACGTGATTAAGGATATGGGTGGTAAAATTGACGATGCCTTTGGCGGAATCGGTCCTATTTTATTGCCGATGGCGATTGCTGGTTTCGGAATTTTGTTTTCTATCATCGGAACGATGTTGGTAAAAATCAGTAGTGATGATGCTAAAGAAGCACAAGTGCAAAAAGCCTTAAACATTGGAAACTGGGTTTCTATTGTTTTAACTGCTATTGCTTGTTTCTTCTTGATCGATATGATGTTGCCAGAAACAATGCAAATGTCATTCTTTGGTGAAGGAATTCAAGACATTTCTTCAATGAGAGTTTTCTATGCCTCTTTAATTGGATTATTTGTTGGAGGAGCCATTTCATCAGTAACAGAATATTACACAGGTTTAGGTACAAAACCAGTTATGGCAATTGTACAAAAATCATCAACTGGGGCTGGAACTAACGTAATCGCTGGTTTAGCAACAGGGATGATTTCAACTTTTCCAACGGTTTTATTATTCGCTGCTGCTATCTGGTCTACTTATGCTTTGGCAGGATTTTATGGTGTGGCTTTGGCCGCTTCTGCAATGATGGCTACTACCGCTATGCAATTAGCAATTGATGCATTTGGACCTATCTCAGACAATGCAGGTGGAATTGCAGAGATGAGTGAATTGCCAAAAGAAGTGCGTACCAGAACCGATATTTTGGATTCTGTTGGAAATACAACCGCAGCTACAGGAAAAGGTTTTGCGATTGCTTCTGCGGCATTAACTTCATTGGCTTTGTTTGCAGCTTATGTAACTTTTACAGGAATTGACGGAATCAACATTTTCAAAGCTCCTGTTTTAGCCATGTTATTTGTGGGTGGAATGATTCCTGTAGTTTTCTCTGCTTTAGCAATGAATTCAGTTGGAAAAGCAGCCATGGATATGGTGTACGAAGTACGTCGTCAATTCAAAGAGATTCCCGGAATTATGGAAGGAACAGGTAAACCTGAATACGGCAAATGTGTGGAAATTTCAACGAAAGCGGCTTTACGCGAAATGATGTTACCAGGAATTTTAACCATTGGTTTTCCTATTGCGATTGTTTTGCTTGGTAAATTAGTTTACTGTGATAACAACCAATTGATTGCTGAAATGTTAGGAGGCTATATGGCTGGTGTGACAGTTTCTGGTGTACTTTGGGCAGTTTTCCAGAATAACGCTGGAGGTGCTTGGGACAATGCTAAGAAATCTTTCGAAGCTGGGGTTATGATTAATGGAGAAATGACGTATAAAGGTTCTGATGCACACAAAGCTGCAGTTACTGGAGATACAGTGGGAGATCCTTTCAAAGATACTTCTGGGCCTTCTATGAATATTTTAATCAAATTGACTTGTTTGATTGGGTTAGTAATTGCTCCTATCTTAGGAAGTGGCCATTCTGATACGGCTGCAAAGGCATCTTGTTGCGCAGGTGGAGCTACCACAGAAATGATGTGTGAAGCCAAAAAATGCGACCCTGCAAAAATGGCTACTATGACCAAAGACGAATGTGCCGCAATGTGCAAAGAAAATGGCTGTTCAGAAGAATGTACTGCTAAATGTTTGTCAATGTATGATGCCGATGGTGAATTCGTGGGCGAAAAAACACAAACCATCAAATTGACTACGATGAAAGATGTTCGTGTGGAAATGACCAATGATAATGGAAAAACCAAAGCGACAGTAACTACTACAGCAAACGGAACGACCACCACTCAAACTTTTGAAGGAACTGAAGAAGAAGTGAAAGCGAAAATCAAAGTTTTGAAGTAAAAATTTGATTTAATTTACAAAAAAAAAAGAGGCTGTCCGAAAAGTATGGACAGCCTCTTTTTTATACTAAAATATTTGGACTCCTATTGGAGACGAATTTCATTTATGCAATTCTCAGAGGCTAGCTTCGACTTTTCGGACAGCCTCATTTTCTTTTCTTTAATTTAGTAATGTAATCAAAAATGGTTATTAAATACAGTTCAATCGTATTTTTGTCATATCGAGCGCAGTCGAGATATAACAAGGGTTCTCGACTGCGCTCGAACTGACAAAATGGACTATTTTATATAATTTATTGATATTACTTGTTTTTCTTCACTTGAATTACGGCATTCTCTTTTCTTACTTTTGAAATCCAAATCGTTAACTTCAGCTTCATTTTATTGAAATGGGATTTTTCGATTTATCTATTTTTAAGAACTTGAAGTAATTTTTCGTTAATGAAATAATTGCTTTTCCCAATTTTAATTTTGGTCAAAAACTTATTTTCATCATCAGCCAAAGCATTCAAATAAGCTCTTGCTGTGTGCCGATGAATTTTAAGTTCGCGTTCCAAAAAATCATATTTTGTATACGGATGTTTGAATATTGTGTTTATTAAATCATGACTATAAAATTTGTGGTTATTTCTAATTTTTATTTTATAATCGTCCATCAAATTTTTAATATTATTTACAACTACAATAGTATCTTTAGCAGTCAACTCGACCCCTTTCAACATCCATAGAACCCATTCTTCCCATTTATTTTCAGTTCGAACTTCTTGTAGTAATCTGTAATAATCCGTTTTATTTTTTATAATATAACTACTCAAATACAAAACAGGGATGTCTAATAATTTTTGATGT
>CAUPCW010000123.1:0-8478 GCA_963509895.1 uncultured Flavobacterium sp. | reverse complement strand
TTACTATTTACTATATAAAATGAATCCACTTTCAGACAGAATTAACAACCTTGCCACTTCGCAAACTTTAGCGATGGCAGCATTAGCAAGAGAATTAAAAGCACAAGGAAAAGATATTATCAGCTTGAGTTTGGGAGAACCCGACTTTAATACGCCTGACTTTATTAAAGAAGCCGCAAAAAAAGCAATAGACGATAACTACAGTACGTATTCGCCTGTTGATGGTTACCAAGATTTAAAAGAAGCCATTTGTAGAAAATTTAAAAGAGATAATGATTTAAATTATAAACCTTCTCAAATTGTGGTTTCTACAGGCGCAAAACAGTCGTTGTACAACATTGCTCAAGTAATGCTTAACGATGGTGACGAAGTTATTTTACCAGCTCCTTACTGGGTTTCTTATTTCGAAATTGTAAAACTTTCTGGGGGAGTTCCTGTTGAAGTTCCAACTTCTGTAGAAACTGATTTCAAAATCACACCAGAACAATTAGAAGCTGCCATCACGCCTAAAACAAAAATGATGTGGTTCTCTTCTCCTTGTAATCCATCAGGTTCAGTGTACAACAGAGAAGAATTGACTGCTTTAGCTAAAGTATTAGAAAAGCACCCAAATATTTATGTGGTAGCTGACGAAATCTACGAACACATCAATTTTTCAGGAACTTTTTGCAGTATTGGATCTATTCCAGGCATGTTAGAAAAAACCATTACAGTAAACGGTGTAGCAAAAGCATTTGCTATGACAGGTTACAGAATTGGATATATTGGAGCACCAGAATTTATTGCAAAAGCCTGTACAAAAATTCAAGGACAAGTAACTTCGGGAGCTAACTCTGTGGCGCAAAGAGCTACTATTACCGCTGTTGATGCAGATCCAAGTGTGTTGAACCACATGGTTCAGGCTTTCCACAGTCGTAGAGATTTAGTCGTAGGATTATTAAAAGAAATTCCTGGTATCAAAATCAACGTTCCAGAAGGCGCTTTTTATGTGTTCCCTGACGTTTCTTCTTTCTTCGGAAAAACATTGAAAGGAACCGAAATTAAAGATGCCAACGATTTATCAATGTATCTTTTGGCTGAAGCAAACGTAGCTACTGTAACAGGTGACGCATTTGGAAATCCAGATTGTATTCGTTTCTCTTACGCTACGAGCGATGATATTTTGAAAGAAGCATTAAAAAGAATTAAAGACGCTTTGGCTGGATAAGCTAAAATATATATCATACTAAGCCTCAAGGAAACTTGGGGCTTTTTTTATGATCCTAAAATCGAGAGAGATAATTCTTTATCCTTCAAAAATTATTTCTAAAAAATCCATTCCTGAATTAGAAATCTAAAATATTTTATCAGACCTTTGCACACTTTTTTTCGTGAACATGCGAAAAGCTAAAGTTGTAGTAATGAAGAAGAAAATAGAAATACTAGCGCCCGCCAAAGATTTAATACACGGTATGGCTGCCATCAATGCTGGAGCCGACGCTCTTTATATTGGTGCCCCTCAATTTGGTGCTCGATCTAATGCCACCAATTCCATCGAAGATATTGCTGAATTAGTGAAATATGCCCACTTATTCAACGTACAAATTTTCGTAGTTATCAACACTATTTTATACGATAACGAATTGGAAACCTGTCGCCAAATGATTTGGGAATTGTATAAAATTGGCGTAGATGCCTTGATTGTACAAGACATGGCGATTATGGAAATGGACTTACCTCCTATCGTTTTGCATGCTAGTACACAAGCCAATAACCGCGACGCTGAAAAAATTAAGTTTTTGAAAGATGCGGGAATGAAACGTGTGGTTTTGGCCCGTGAATTGAATTTACACCAAATCAAAGAAATTGCAGATACGGCCGATGTAGAACTAGAATTTTTCGTAACCGGAGCACTTTGTGTATCTTTTAGCGGAAACTGTTATATGAGTGTGGCCAATGGAGAACGTTCTGCTAATCGCGGTTCGTGTGCTCAAAACTGTCGTTTACCCTACAACCTTATTGATGGTAATGGCGAGACTTTAATCAAAAACAGTCACTTACTTTCGATTAAGGATTTTGACGTTTCGGACCAAATTCCAAATCTTGTGGAAGCTGGAATTTGCTCTTTCAAAATCGAAGGCCGTTTGAAAGATATCGTTTATGTAAAAAATAACGTTTCGTATTTACGTCAAAAATTAGACGCTTTCTTAGAAGGAGATGGCTATGACAACTACACCAAAGCCTCTTCTGGAACCTGTACTTATACTTTTGATTCCGCTTTGAACAAATCCTTTAACCGTGGATATACCGATTATTTTGTTAATGAAAGACACCAAGCGATTGGTTCTTGGGAAAGTCCAAAATCCAAAGGACAATACATTGGTAAACTAATCAAAACCACTGGAAACGCCTATGAAATCGAAAACGGAGAATTCCTGAACAATGGCGACGGATTGTGTTTCATCAACGAAAATAACGAAGCCGACGGAATTTATGTCAACAAGATTGAAAACGGTTTGGCTTATCCAAATGTGTTGAAAGAAATCAAACCAGGAACTTTCATTTATCGCAATAACGATGCAGCATTTATCAAAGTTGTGGAACGCGAAGACAGTGCCGTTCGAAAAATCAGCACTACTTTATTGCTGACCGAAAACGAAAATGGATTTGAATTAATCGCTACAGACGAAGATGGAAATGTGAGTACGGTTCAATTGGCGCATCCAAAAGAAAGAACCAAAAACAACGAATCTATCGAAGAGAATTTCAAAATCAATTTGGCCAAAACAGGATTCACACCTTACAAAGCAAACGAAATCAATATTTTATTTTCAGAAAATTGGTTCTTACCTATTTCCAAAATCAACGAGATGAGAAGAACCGTTTACGAACAACTGTCTGAAATTCGATTGAAAAATTACCATCGCGAAGAACATCAATTGGCAAAAACAGACCATCCTTTCCCTGAAACCAAGCTGGATTTTATGTACAATGTTTCGAACAAACTAGCACGTAAATTCTACGAACGTCACGGCGTTACCGAAATTGAAAAAGCCTTTGAACTACAATGGGATCCTGGAAAATCACGTGTAATGACTACCAAATATTGCATCAAATATGAGTTGGAACGTTGTCCAAAATACCATCGAGAAAATATGGACAAAAAAGTAAAAGAACCTTTGGTATTAAAACAAGGTGAATTAGAATACAAACTCAAATTCAATTGTAAGCCCTGTGAAATGGAGATTTGGGAAAAAGACGCTGAATTCGAAATTGAAGAAGATCACTTTCATTAAACCTTAACCACAAAGGACACGAAAGATTTCACAAGGTTCACAAAGATTATATAATAAATTCTTTGTGAACCTTTTAATTAACCACTAAGCTTGTGCTCTTCGTGTAAATCCTCGCGAACTTTGTGGTTAAAAACATTTTTAGTTACTTTTACTTCTCCATTATTTTCCAACAACACAAAACTACAAAATGAAAATACTACTCCTCGGCTCTGGCGAATTAGGAAAAGAATTTGTAATCGCTGCACAACGCATTGGGCAAACTGTAATTGCAGTAGACAGTTATGAAAATGCCCCTGCTATGCAAGTAGCGCACGGTTTTGAAGTCATCAATATGCTCGATGGCGAGGCATTAGACCTCATCGTTGCCAAACATCAACCCGATTTTATCGTTCCCGAAATAGAAGCCATTGGCACCGAACGTTTTTATGATTACGAAAAACAAGGTATTACCGTAGTACCATCCGCAAAAGCAGCCAACTTTACTATGAATCGTAAAGCCATTCGTGATTTGGCCGCCAAAGAGCTAGGGCTAAAGACTGCCAACTATCGTTACGCCACCACCGCCGAAGAATTAACAAAAGCAGTTGCAGAAGTAGGAATTCCATGTGTGGTAAAACCTCTAATGTCTTCGTCTGGAAAAGGACAATCCACCATCAAAACTTCCGATGATATTTTAAAAGCCTGGCAATACGCCGTTGAAGGTTCTCGTGGTGATGTAGTTGAAGTAATTGTAGAAGCTTTTGTCAAATTCAATTCGGAAATTACTTTATTAACTATCACGCAAAATAATAACCCTACGCTTTTTTGTGCCCCAATTGGTCATCGACAAGAACGTGGTGATTACCAAGAAAGCTGGCAACCTGCCCTGATATCCGACAAAGATTTATACGAAGCCCAAGATATGGCCGAGAAAGTTACCGAGGCTTTGGGAGGCGCAGGACTTTTTGGAGTCGAATTTTTCTTGGCAGATGATGGTGTTTATTTCTCAGAATTATCGCCAAGACCACATGATACTGGAATGGTAACTTTGGCAGGAACGCAAAACTTTAACGAATTCGAATTACATTTACGTGCCATTTTGAGTTTGCCTATTTTTGAAATTACCCTAGAAAAAAACAGGTGCTAGTGCCGTGATTTTAGCATCTGAAAACGCTGAAAATCCAAGTTTTACAGGAATAGAAAAAATTGCTGCTTTGTCCAAAACTGATTTTAGAATCTTTGGCAAACCCACCTCAAGACCCTACCGCCGCATGGGAGTAGCTTTAGTAAATGACAGTCTTGAAACACCAATTAATGTAGTAGTTGAAAAAGCCAAAAGCGCCGCGGCACTTGTTACAATACACTATAAATAGCATAGATAACGGTCATGCAAAAGACTATACTTTTTTAAAAATAAGCCTCGTAATTATTTCGAAAGCCTAAAATCAGTAGGACTTTTGCCGACTTGCTTTTTAAATAATCTCGAAAAATAAGAATAATCATCGTAGCCTAGAGCGACTGCAATTTCATTTACAGTTAAACGTTTATCTGTCAACATACGCTTAGCCTCTAAAATCACTCTTTGAATAATGACACTTGTCGTAGTCATTTGAAGAATTTCTTGACAAATTCGATTCAAATGTTTTAAGCTAATATGCAATTCAGACGCATAAAAAGAAGGAGCCTTTTGCGTTCTAAAGTACCTTTCTATGAGTGCTTCCAAATCTTTAATCTTCCTATTATAAAGATGTGTTTCCACAATGTGAATAGCCTTGTATTTCCTTGCTATCTGAATATGAATAATATCCAGTAGATTTAAAATTACATCTTGTCGCCACTCTTTATCGTCTTTTACTTCTTCGATAATCGTCTCAAAATAAGGTAAGAGCTTTTTGGATTCAGTAGCATCAAAAAGTAGTTCAGGTCGACTATTTAAGGAAGTATAAAAAGCATAATCCTTGATTTGTTTTTGTCTAAAATACAGATTGAACATTTCCTCAGAATAAAAGATGACAAAGCCGTCTATATCTTCACTCAAACTCCAATGATGTATTTGTCCTGGCTTCAAAAGAAACACACTCCCCTTTTGAATAGTGAACGTAGAAAAATCAATTTCGTGTGTCCCTGAACCTTGAGTAAAAAAAACCAACACATACGAATTATGTCTATGTGGTTCCTCTACAAAACTGTGTTTCTTTAGGTGATCTTTAAACGTATTTACATATAAATCCTTATCGATTTGAGGCGATAAAAATTTTCGTATTGGGTAGATAGGATACTTTCCCATATGCTAAAAATGTCTTTTTTGTGCTATAAGTTGCGAATATAAAGAAAAGTAACCGCAGAAGTAAAAATTACCTTTGAAAAAAAAAATCTATGCCACATTCTATTTATCACATCCTAAATAACGATTGCCCACATTGCAGAAAAGGTAAAATATTTGATGAAAGAAACATTTTTTTCAACTTGCATTTTCCTAAAATGCACACCCACTGTTCGAATTGTAATTATAAATTTGAAAAAGAACCTGGATATTTCTTTGGAGCAATGTATGTGAATTACGGAATAAGTGTTGCGCAAGGCATTCTAACTTATCTCATAGCACATTTGTTTTTCACCGAACGCTTTGACTTAAGAATGATTCCTATAATCGCAGTTGTTCTCATCACTCTATCGCCTTTCAACATCCGTTTGTCAAGAATATTGTGGATTTATCTATTTAAAAATTATGCTACCTAAGCCGTAATCCTTCCAAAAACCACTAACTTGCATTTATAATTTTTTTAAATCGAATATGAAAAAAATAGTATTTGTTCTGTTGTTAGTCATTTCTGCCAGCAGTAATGCCCAAGAAAAAAAAGAAACTCCTAAGAAACAAATTGTAGAAGCTTCTTGTGGGCAATGCCAATTTGGTATGGAAGGAAAGGAATGTGATTTAGCCGTTCGCATCGACGGAAAATCTTATTTCGTAGATGGCACACACATCGACAAACATGGAGATGCGCATGCCAAAGACGGTTTTTGTGCAGCCGTTAGAAAAGCTGAAGTAATTGGCGAAATCATAGACAATCGCTTTAAGGTAACCTATTTCAAATTGTTACCCGAAGTCAAATAAATGGCTTTAATTCTTCAAAATATTGCCAAACATGTGGCCTTAACCCCCGAGGAAGAGGCCTTATTTTTATCCAAAACAACGACTCAAAAACACAAAGCCAAATCGGTTTTGTTACACGCAGGTAATGTGGCTGATAGTACTTATTTTGTCAACTCAGGGATTTTGAGAAGCTTCACTATCAACGATAATATTATCGAACACGTATTGCATTTTGCGTGTGAAGGCTGGTGGATGGGCGATATGTACAGTTACATTTCTGGAAAACCAGGCAATCTTTTTATAGAAGTCCTAGAAGAGGCAGAAATAGTTATCATTACCAAAGAAAACCATCAAGAACTCTACAAAGCCATCCCAAAATTAGAACGCTTTTTCAGAATACTCGCCGAGAATTCTTTAGTAACTCACCAAGAACGCTTGATGGATAATTTGAGCTTGACCGCCGAAGAACGCTATGAAAAGTTCTGCAAAAAATACCCCACTTTAATTCACAAACTCTCTCAAAAGCACATCGCATCTTACATTGGCGTAACACCTGAATTCTTTAGTAAAATGAAGAGTAGGTTATTGAAGAAGTGATGGCTATCTGTTTCAAACAAGAACTGTCTCCCTATTTCACACTTGTATAAAAACACCACTTTCTTAATCTAGGTTAAGTGACTTTTGCTCACAACGAGCATACCTTTGTATCCTAGTAATCACTAAATTTATACGAAGATGAAAAAATCAGTTTTACATACCGCAGATTCAAGAGGACACGCTAACCACGGATGGTTGAATGCTTATCATAGTTTTAGCTTTGCTAGTTGGTACAACCCCGATAGAGTACAGTTTGGTATGCTACGCGTTTTGAACGACGATACTGTTGCGGCTGGAATGGGTTTTGGTACGCATCCACACGACAATATGGAAATCATCACCATTCCGCTAGAAGGCGACTTGGCACACAAAGACAGTATGGGCAATGCCGCAACTATCAAAACGGGCGATGTACAAGTAATGAGTGCGGGAACGGGTATTCAACACAGTGAATTCAATCCGAATGCAGACCAACAAACCAAGTTATTTCAAATTTGGTTGTTCCCAAAATACCGCAATGTAGAGCCTCGCTACCAACAAATCACTTTAGACGTTACCGAGCAAAAAAACAATTTTGCTCAAATTCTATCGCCAAATCCAGACGATGCTGGGGTGTGGATTCATCAAGATGCTTGGTTTTATTTGTCTGATTTTGATGCAAATTTCTCTAAAAAATTAGCCTTACAAAAAGAAGGTAATGGTTTTTACATTATGACTATTGAGGGCGAAATAGCAATAAACGGAGAACAACTAAGCAAAAGAGATGCCCTTGGAATCTGGGATACTCCAGAAATTGACATTAAAGCAACAACAGCTGCTAAATTTTTGGTGATGGAAATCCCGATGGAACAATAAATAAAGTAGTCAGTCGTCAGCACATAGTATTCAGTAAAAAAGTAAGTTATGAACGAGGTACAAGTAAAAATCAACGATAAAAAAGGGAGTTTTTTTATTGAAATTGAGGGCAAACAAGAAGCAGAAATGACGTTTGTTTTTGCTGGGGAAGACAAAATCATAATTGACCACACGGGTGTAAATCCGGGCAATGAAGGAAAAGGTTTGGGTAAACAAATGGTTGCTCAAGCGGTGACCTATGCGAGAGAAAACAACATAAAAATCATTCCGCTTTGTCCGTTTGCCAAAAAAGTATTCGACAAAACTCCAGAATTTAGAGACGTGCTTTAAAATGGAAAACTTACTAGAAAAAGACGTTCAAGGAAGTATTGGTTCACAAAAATACTTGTGCACCATTTCTTGGCGTAACGGCGAATTACTAATGGATGAACCCGAAACTATTGGAGGACAAGATTTGGGTCCTGACCCCTACTCTACTTTACTAGCCTCGCTGGCGGGTTGTACACTTTCTACCTTGCGAATGTACATTGACCGCAAAGGTTGGAACATTCCCGAAATTCAGATTGCGTTGAATCTATCACAAAATAACGAGTCCGAATTAGAGACTACCATTTCGAGAACCATCACTTTTTCTGAAATCATTACCGAAGCGCAAAAAGAACGCTTACTTTTGATAGC
>CAUPCW010000122.1:0-8650 GCA_963509895.1 uncultured Flavobacterium sp. | reverse complement strand
GATTGGAGCACAATTTGGAGGTAAATATTTCACACACGATGTTCGTGTCATTCGTTTGCCGCGTCATGCTGCTTCTTGTCCAGTAGGATTAGGAGTTTCTTGTTCGGCGGATAGAAATATCAAAGGGAAAATTACGAAAGATGGTATTTTTGTAGAACAATTGGAAGTAAATCCAAAACGATTGTTGCCAGAAACACCTCCACATTTAGAAGCGGCTATTGAGATTGATTTGAACAAGCCCATGTCAGAAATTTTGGCGGAGTTGTCTAACTATCCTATCAAAACACGATTAAAACTAAACGGAACCTTGATTGTAGCTCGTGATATTGCCCATGCAAAAATCAAAGAGTTGTTAGATGCCGGAAAACCGATGCCGGAATACTTTAAAAACCACCCTATTTATTATGCTGGACCAGCCAAAACACCAGAAGGAATGCCTTCAGGAAGTTTTGGACCAACAACTGCAGGTCGTATGGATGTGTATGTTGAAGAATTCCAAAAAAATGGCGGAAGTATGGTGATGTTGGCCAAAGGAAACCGAACCAAAGACGTAATGAACGCTTGTAAAACCTATGGAGGATTCTATTTGGGATCTATCGGTGGACCAGCAGCTATTTTGGCAAAAGAGAATATTCTTTCGGTTGAGGTAGTGGATTTTGAAGAATTAGGAATGGAAGCCGTTCGTAAAATCACCATTAAAGATTTCCCTGCTTTTATTATTACAGATGATAAAGGGAATGATTTTTTCGAAAATTTATAAATGATAATCATCTAACTAAGGCTGTCTCTCGTGAGGCAGTCTTTTTTATTAACTCTTTTTTTATTTGAAACCAACATTATTAGTTTTAGCAGCAGGCTTAGGTTCTCGTTACGGAGGATTAAAACAGTTGGACGGATTAGGACCTCAGGGCCAAATCATAATGGATTATTCCATTCATGATGCTTTAAAAGCAGGCTTTGGGAACATTGTTTTGATTGTACAAGAACCAATGATTCCGGTGCTTACGGAGCGCTATTTGGTGCAACAACAATTACCCGTTTCTTTTGTGATTCAGGATAAAAAAATTGAAAGAAACAATATCATTCACGAAAATGCCAAGCCTTGGGGGACAGCTCATGCCTTATGGTGTGCCAAAAATGCCATTCAAAGTAATTTTTTGTTGATTAATGCTGATGATTTTTACGGTCAAAATTCTTTTGCTTTAGCGTACACACATTTATCTCAACATGAAAATCCATGTGCTATTGTGTTTCCAATTTTGAAAACTTTGTCTGAAAATGGCACCGTAAATCGAGCCGAAATTCATGTTGAAAATGGCTTTTTGAAAGATTCTATCGAGAGAGAAAAAATTAGCAAAACCAACGAAGGCATTTTTTATCCCGGTTCAAACGGAGAAAGTGTCTCATTGTCCGAAAACACTTTGGTTTCTATGAACATGTGGGGTTTTACTCCTGCAATTTTTGATTTCTTAGAAAAAGATTTGGATACTTTTATTCAGATGTGGCAAAGTAATCCTACAATAGAATATCAGTTGCCTAACGTGGTTACCGCTATGATTGAAGCAGGTATCTATCAAATTTCGGTGATTCCTACTAACGAGGAATGGATTGGAGTTACGTATCAAGAAGATAAGCAAAAAGCGATGGAGCAGTTAAAAAAACTTCATGATTTAGCGGTCTATAGCGAAGAATTATGGAAGTAATTGCAAAAGTAGTAAGTGATTTTTTAGGAGCTGTAGTTATCGACGATGTAGTGATTCTGCAAAGTGGCTTAATCAATAGTACGTATAAAGTTGCGACTTCCAAAGGCGATTTTATTTTGCAAAAAATGAATCAAACCGTTTTTCCTAACATTCATGCTCTTTTGAACAATAAAATAAAGATTACACAGTATTTTCAAAAGATAGGTTTTCCAACAATCACATATCAGGCCACTCCCGAAGGCTTGTTTTATACCCAAGAAGGTGCGGATATTTGGCAATTGTCGGTTTATGTTCCTTCAGTTGTTAAGGAGAAAATAGAATCGCCTATTATGGCTGAAAAAGCAGGGGTTTACTTGGGGCAATTTCATAAAGCTTTGCTAGATTTTCCAATTACTGAATTGGAATTTACTATTCCAGATTTTCATAACACGCCCAAGCGATATAATGATTTTAAGGATAAGTTGACGCGTGCTTCGAAAGAACGTTTATTCAATGCTAGTGAAGAAATAGAAAAACTAAATTATTATTATACTAAAGTAGCACCGGTTGCTTTAGCCATTCAAGAAGGTGCGATTCCATTGCGTGTGGTTCATAATGACACCAAAATTGGGAATATGCTTTTTGATGAAAAAGGCAATATTATATGTCTTATTGATTATGATACCATCATGCCGGGAAGTATTCTTCATGATGTGGGCGATGCGTTAAGAACGGGCACCAATACGGCTACTGAGGAAGAAAAAGATTTGACCAAAGTGAATTTTGATGTCAAGATCTACGAATCTTTTATAAAAGGATATACCGCTGAAACTCTTTTATTTTTGACTACCAAAGAAGCCGAAACGATTCACCTTGGCTTACCTTTATTGCTTTTTGAACAAGCTTGCCGTTTTCTCGCAGACTATTTAGACAACGATCGGTATTATGCTACATCTTATGAACAACAAAATTTAATAAGAGCCAAAACTCAAATCCATTTGTTAGCACAGGTTTGTAGCTATTTTGGTCTATAGTTTTAGTCAATAAACTTTATAAAAGTCCCACATGAGTAATAATGCTGATGTGGGATTTTGTGTGTTTTTCTAATCAATCACCATTTCAGGAATCTCACCTTCAATGATCAAAGTAGCTTCTGTAGAAGCGATGATGTGTTCTACCGATACACCTGGAGCTCTTTCTAAAAGTTGAAATCCTTTGGGAGTGATTTCCATAACCGCTAATTCGGTTACGACTTTTTTTACACAGCCAACTCCTGTTAAGGGCAAGGAACATTTTTTCAGGATTTTACTTTCTCCTGCTTTGTTCACGTGCATCATCGCTACGATAATATTCTCGGCAGAGGCTACTAAATCCATAGCGCCACCCATTCCTTTGACCATTTTTCCTGGAATTTTCCAGTTGGCAATGTCTCCGTTTTCGGCTACTTCCATAGCGCCAAGAATAGTCAAGTCTACATGTTGACCGCGGATCATTCCAAAACTTGTTGCGGAGTCAAAAAAACTAGCTCCGGGTAAGGTGGTAATGGTTTGTTTGCCAGCATTGATTAAATCGGCATCTTCTTCGCCTTCAAAAGGAAAGGGTCCCATACCTAAAACACCGTTTTCGCTTTGAAATTCAACCGAAATATCTTCTCTTACATAATTGGCGACCAAGGTTGGAATCCCAATACCCAGGTTCACAAAGTAACCGTCTTGTACTTCTTTTGCAATGCGTTTTGCTATATCTTCTTTTGTTAGCATAATTTTGTTTTTTGAAACATATCAGTAATATAAGTTTAGTATTGCCTACTAAATAGTTTTGAATCAGATAAGGAATTGGGAACATTTAAGTTTTAGCTTCAGATTGAATACTAAAAAACTGACCTCTGAACACTATCTTTTCCTAACCGTTCTTTGCTCTATTCGTTTTTCATATTTCTCTCCTTGAAAAATACGTTGTACTAAAATTCCAGGAATATGAATTTGATTCGGGTCCAAAGTTCCTGCTTCAACAAGTTCTTCTACTTCGGCAATGGTAATTTTTGCGGCACCACACATACACGGATTAAAATTTCTAGCTGTTCCTTTAAAAATTAAATTCCCAGCGGTGTCGCCTTTCCAAGCTTTCACAATTGCAAAATCAGCTTTGAAAGCTTCTTCCATAATGTGCATTTTTCCATTGAATTCGCGTACTTCTTTGCCTTTGGCAACTTCAGTTCCATAACCAGCAGGAGTAAAAAAAGCAGGAATTCCAGCTTGAGCCGCACGACAGCGTTCCGCCAAAGTACCCTGTGGAATCAAATCTACCTCGAGCTCCCCAGAGAGCATTTGGCGTTCAAATTCGGCATTTTCTCCCACATAAGAAGAAATCATTTTTTTGATTTGTTTTTTTTGTAAAAGCAAACCAAGTCCAAAATCATCTACGCCAGCATTGTTTGAAATACAGGTCAATTCATTTATGCCTTTTTGAACTAAAGCTGCGATGGAGTTTTCAGGTATTCCACAAAGGCCGAAGCCACCTAACATCAGTGTCATTCCGTTTTCAATACCTTGAAGGGCATCTTGAACATTGGAAACCGTTTTGTTTATCATATCTGTAAAATTTATTTTAGGGATAATGTATTTATTCGATAAAACAACGACTTAAAATCTCTTTAATAATAGAAATTTCATCGCAGTCGCTAAATTAATTCAAAAAAAGAAGCAATAACGAAATCGATTGCGAAGATTGGATTTAAAAATATCCTTTTTTGAAAAAAAGAAGCCATAACGATAGTTAAAGAAGCTGTCGTTATGGCTAATGAGTTTTTAAAGTTCGAATTCCTCGGTAGGTTGTTCAGTGGCGGTAGTGTCAACCACAACGGCTTTTCTTGGAGTGTAACAATCTACTTTTATTGAAAGATTGGCAGGTCGTTCAAAAGGTTCTTTGGATACTTGCAAAGTAGGATCCTCATAACATTTTTTCATAAAATAGCCCCAAACTGGCAATGCAGAGGCCGCACCTTGTCCGTACGTTAAACTTTTGAATCGCGCAGAACGGTCTTCACAACCTACCCAAACACCGGTAACTAAATTTGGTACCATCCCCATAAACCATCCATCGGATTGATTTTGAGATGTTCCTGTTTTCCCAGCAATAGGATTTCTAAACATATACGGATAGCCTGTCCAGCGGTGATCACCAGCTCCACCACCTTCGGTTCTTAATCTCGCTCCAGAACCACTTTCGGTTACCCCTTCTAGTAGTTTAATGACCGCAAAAGCTATGTCTTTGTTCAATACATCATGTGATTCGGGGATTGGCTCGTAAATAACTACTCCGCTTTTGTCCTCGATTTTGGTTAAAAACTGTGGTTTTACATATACGCCTTGATTGGCAAAAGTACTGTAGGCGGCCACCATATCTTCCACCGTGATTTCAACAGCTCCTAAGGCAATAGAGGGCTGATTAATGATTTCTGATTTTACACCTAATTTATGGGTCAATTCAATAACCGCTTCTGGCCCTACTTTGTCAATCAATTTAGCCGAAATAGTGTTGATCGAATGTGCCAAAGCTTGTTTCAACGTAACCATTCCACGATATTTGTTATCAGAGTTTCTTGGCTCCCAATCTTCGGTAACATGATGACGTCCTTTATGAATCATAAAAGGAGAATCAATGATCGAGTCACAAGGCGACATGTTGAGTTGTTCAATAACGGTAGCATAAACAAAGGGTTTAAAGGTAGATCCTACTTGTCGCGCTCCTTGTCCTACGTGATCGTATTGAAAATATTTATAGTTGATTCCGCCAACCCAAGCCTTAATGCTTCCGGTTTGAGGTTCCATAGCCATCAAGCCTGATTGCAAAAAGTGCTTGTAATAACGAATAGAATCCATTGGAGTCATTACAGTATCAATTTCTCCTTTCCAAGAGAAAATTTTCATTTTTGTTTTTACTTTGAAAGAAGCAATGATTTCGTCCTCACTTTTATCCATAGATTTCATGACATTCCATCGACTAGAAGATTTCATCGCTTGGTTTATGATACGTTGCGTTTCGGCTTCGGTAATGTTTACGAAAGGAGCATTTTTGTTGTCTTTTTGCTGCAAAAAGAATTCCTCTTGCATGTTAGCCATATGCGCATTCACCGCTTCCTCAGCATAGGTTTGCATTCTGGAATCGATGGTGGTGTAGATTTTTAAACCATCTTTATAAATATCATAATCCGTTCCGTCTGGTTTTTTGTTTTCTTCTACCCATTTCTTCATATAATCTCTTAGGTATTCTCTAAAATAAGTAGCGATACCATCTTTATGAGTTTCTAATTTGAAGTTAAGTTTTATGGGCAAACTTTGTAACTGTAATTTTTGTTGCTCGGTGATAATTTTAGCTTTTTCCATTTGATGCAACACTACATTTCGGCGGTTGGTTACCCCTTCAGGATTACGCACTGGATTATAAAGCCCTGAATTCTTAAACATTCCTACCAAAATAGCCGATTCGTCTATGGTTAAATCTTTTGGAACTTTAGAAAAATATGTTTTTGCTGCTGAGCTAACACCTACTGAGTTGTTTCCAAAATCGTATACGTTGCAATACATCGCAATGATTTCGTTTTTGGTATATTGTCTTTCCAAACGGATGGCGATAATCCATTCTTTTATTTTTTGCACAATACGAAAAGGAAGGAATTTCGAACCCTCTCCGTGAAATAATTGTTTGGCTAATTGTTGCGTTAGTGTACTCGCACCACCACTGGTTCCTAAACTTACAATAGCTCTTAAGGTACCTCTACCATCAATACCAGAGTGCTCATAAAAACGAGCATCTTCGGTAGCTACCAAGGCATCTACCAAGTTTTTCGGTAAATCAGAATACTTTAGTTGCGAACGATTCTTTTGGAAATATTTTCCTAAAACTACCCCGTCAGAGGAAATGATTTCGGTAGCCAAATTTGAGTCTGGATTTTCTAAATCTTCAAAAGAAGGCATAGAGCCAAAAAGTCCCCAAGAAGCAAAAAGAAAGAAAAGAGCCAAAATACCCAAACCATAAAAGTAGATTTTCCAAAACTTCTTTTTATAGTAATTGATGTCCTTATCAATTGCTTTAGACGATGTATTATTTTTTCTAATTGCCATAATGTTACTCTATTGTTTCTATTCTAAAACCTACGTCGGTAATGCCGTCCAAATTGGATACACCAGGAACTTTGCCGTTTTCTCTCAAGGCTTGTTTGATATACACTTTGAATTGTCCGTTACATTTGATTTTCTCTTTGTAAAAAAGTTTGCTTTCCTTTAGATCCGAAAATCCGTTGCCAAGTATGGTTCCGTCAGGATTTGCCATTTGGTATTCTAAAGTATCTACTTTGGTGAAGCCATTTTTTTGTTCCATAGCCACAATCAAAAAGATATTATTGTATTTATAATCGTCATTGGCTCTCAAATTTACAAAGAGATTGTATTGTTGAGTCGAGTCTAATACAGGCAAATCAAAGGAAACAATACTGTCTTTGTTCCAGCCGTTGCCTACCGTTTTGTACTCGTCAAAAACTCTTTTTTTGTCGCAGGCCAAAAAGAGTAGAACGACCGAAAATAAAATGCAACTATTTTTTATCCCCATTTTTAGTAATAATTATAGGTTTTCTTGGTTCATTTGGTTTATCTGACTCTTGTTTTTTTTCATTTGAGTTCCCTCTGTTTTTGTTGTTCTGAGGTCTCTTTTTATTGCCATTTGCATTCGCAGTTTTGTTGGGTACAATTGCTGGATTTCCAGTGTTATTTGCGGGTACAGCGGCGTTGGGTTTACGTTTTTTCGAAGGTCTTTTTTTAGCTTTGGGTTGGTCAAAACGAGTCAAACTCTCTTGTCCCATGGCATTATTAAAGTTTTTCTCTGGTTCGGCCACTACTTCTATAGCATAGTCCTCTAACGACGAAACTTTGTTTTTTAGTTTGTTTTCGGCAATGATTTCGTGAACTTGCTCAATTTTAAGCACATGCCAATTGGCAAAATTATTCGTGTATGCAAACCACATTAATCCTTTGAAAATATCTTGTTTTTGGCAAATGGCATCTCCTTTTTCGGTAACCAATTTGGTGTCAAAATTCGGAAAATGCTTCAAAGCATCCATGTAGGTGTCTAGCTCATAATTCAAACAACACTTTAATTTTCCGCATTGTCCTGCTAATTTTTGTGGATTCAACGAAAGTTGTTGGTAACGCGCTGCTGAGGTATTCACACTTCTAAAATCGGTCAACCAAGTAGAACAGCATAATTCTCTTCCGCAAGAACCAATTCCTCCCAAACGAGCCGCTTCTTGACGGAAACCTACTTGTTTCATTTCGACTCTTGTACTGAATTCTTTGGCAAAATCTTTAATCAACAATCTAAAATCTACGCGATCATTGGCGGTGTAGTAAAAAGTTGCTTTGGAACCATCTCCTTGAAATTCGATATCCGAAATTTTCATTTCTAATTTGTGCTGAATCGCCAATTCACGTGCGCGAACTTTCATGGGTTCTTCTTTGTCTCGTGCAGCAGACCAAATATCGATGTCTTTTTGAGACGCTTTTCGGTATATTTTTGGGATTTCGCCACTGTTGTGGTTTACTCCTTTTTTCTTCATTTGAATTTTTACCAACTCGCCAGTTAGCGTTACAATTCCGATATCGTGACCAGGTGAAGCTACCGTTGCAACGATATCCCCCATACTTAAGGTTAGTTTTTCGGTATTGCGGTAAAATTCTTTTCTGCCGTTTTTGAAACGTACTTCGACACAGTCAAAAGGCGCTTCGCCATTAGGTAAACTCATGTTCGAAAGCCAATCAAAAACGGTTAATTTGTTGCAGCTATCGGTGCCGCAAGTCCCATTATTTTTACACCCCTTTGGTGCGCCACCATCGGAAGTTGAACAACTTGTACAAGCCATAATTATATTGTAGTGTTGCCAAAAAAGCAACTTGAGTTCTTACTTAAATTTAATC
>CAUPCW010000121.1:0-8692 GCA_963509895.1 uncultured Flavobacterium sp. | reverse complement strand
TTATTTCCCAATAACTCAAATGCATCTTTCGAAAATTTTTATAAAAATAGGTATTTTTTGGAGCTATTTCCAGCTGTCCACTGTATCTTTTCTATTTTAAAGAAAAATAGAAAAGGATGCCGTTCCCATCTGGGCTAAAACGAGGTGCACCACAAGATATTTGCTTTTGAAAAATTTCGCCACGTATGCACGAATAAATACAAATTTGATTTTTATCCTTAATTTCAAATAACTACTCAGCTTGTCTTGCTTTCAATTGGCTCCAGCTTTAGCTGGAGTTATAGAAATTAATTGCATTGGCTTTAGCCAAATAAAAGCAGCTAACTTTGGTTAAAGCCTTTAAAATTTTCAAATTTCACCCCTCCAACTAAAGTTGGAGGCAATTAATGTCCAAAAAAATACCTGAATAGTTACATTTTCACGAATCTATTAATACTATATGTGCATCGATTAGCGTCATTCGTGGCTACCTTCTTTTTTAAAGCGAACGCTTAGCAATCCAAAACAAGTCGATTTAAATGATTATTTTTACGTTTTAAAATTGAAAACAATGAAAAAGATTCTTTTATTAACCCTATCCCTGATGAGTTTGACAACAATGGCTCAAAACACACTGACTCCCGAACTGCTCTGGAAACTAGGTCGCGTAACACCTCTAGGCCTTTCAAAAGACGGAAAAAACGTCATTTATAAAGTTAGTACACCCTCAGTAGCCGAGAACAAATCCAGCTCTAAGTTCTATTCACTTTCCATCGAAGGCGGAAATGCCACCGAAATTAAAGACACCAAAGTGCTGCTAACCGACAAAAACACCTCTCCAGACGAAAAATATCTTGTCTATAACGAAGAAGTAAAAATCGACAAAGTACACGGAAAAGATTTCTATCCCGAACTGGAAAAATCAAATGTACAAATCTACAACGGACTCGATTACCGCCATTGGGACACTTGGAATGAAGGTAAATTCAATCACGTGTTTTACAAAGAAAATAAAGAAGGTACCACTGGAATAGATATCCTAAAAGGAGAAAATTTCGATAGCCCACAAAAACCTTTTGGTGGCGACGAAGATTATATTTGGTCACCAGACAGCAAAAGCATTTTGTACGTATGCAAGAAAAAAGCAGGTACGCAATATGCCATTTCTACGAATACAGATATTTACGAATACCAACTCGAATCCGGCAAAACCATCAACCGAACTGAAGGCAATTTAGGGTACGACACAGCACCTCAATTTTCGCCTGCGGGTTACTTGACTTGGTTGCAAATGAAACGTGATGGTTATGAAGCCGATAAAAATGACATCATTGTAGATTTCAAAGGCCTCAAAATGAACCTTACCGCCAATTGGGACGGAAGTGTAGACCAATTTATGTGGAGTCCAGACGGAAAAAATGTCTACTTTGTAGCTGCTGTAGACGGTACCAAACAATTGTTTGCAGTGAACTTCCCCGGAATGACTAGAATTGCGGTAACGGTACACCAAATTACCAATGGTGATTTTGATGTAAGTGACATTATTGGCTTTTCTGGCGACCAAGTTTTGGTCACTAGAACCGATATGAATCACGCTGCCGAAATTTTTTCTTATCATCTAAAGAAAAACACTTGGAAACAATTGTCTAATGTCAACACCGCAACCTACAACTCTTTAGCGTTACCCAAAACCGAACGTCGCTATGTTACCACAACAGATGGTAAAAAAATGTTGGTTTGGGTGATTTTGCCTCCGAATTTCGATGCAACTAAAAAATACCCCACGTTATTATATTGCCAAGGTGGACCACAATCACCTTTAACGCAAAGCTATTCCTTTCGTTGGAATTTCTCTTTGATGGCGGCTCAAGGCTATGTCGTGGTAGCACCAAATCGTAGAGGAATGTACGGCCACGGACAAGAATGGAACGAAAAAATATCGGGTGATTGGGGCGGACAAGTGATGGACGATTATTTATCAGCCATTGATGACGTCGCCAAAGAATCGTATGTAGACAAATTACGTCTGGGATGTGTAGGCGCTAGTTATGGTGGCTATTCTGTGTTTTATTTAGCTGGAATTCACAACAATCGTTTCAAAACATTTATTGCTCACGACGGCGTTTTCAATACACAAAGTATGTTTGGCACCACCGAAGAAGTCTTCTTTAACAACTGGGATTTTGGAGGAGCATATTGGGAAAAAGACAATAAAGTGGCACAAAAAGCCTACACTACTTTTAACCCAATCACATTGGTAGACAAATGGAATACCCCTATTTTGATTATACAAGGAGGTATTGACTTTAGAGTACCAATTGGCCAATCGCAAGAAGCCTTTCAGGCGGCACAATTAAGAGGCATCAAAAGTCGCTTTTTGTATTTCCCTGAAGAAAACCACTGGGTATTGAAACCACAAAATGCCCAAGTTTGGCAAAGAGAATTCTATAAATGGTTGAAAGAAACCTTATAGTTACCCACAAAAAAACCTCGCAAATTGCGAGGTTTTTTTATAGTAATTATTTCCCATCTATTCTGGATCATTCATTTTAAAAGAATCCATAAAGGCAGTAGTGTAATCTCCTGCTATATAACGAGGATCATCCATTAACTGTCTGTGAAAAGGAATAGTAGTTTTGATTCCTTCAATTACGAATTCATCCAAAGCTCTACGCATTTTGCTAATTGCTTCTTCACGAGTTTGCGCAGTAGTAATCAACTTTGCAATCATGGAATCGTAATTTGGTGGAATAGTATATCCAGAATACACGTGGGTATCTAAACGAACTCCGTGTCCGCCTGGCATATGTAAGGTGGTGATTTTTCCTGGAGAAGGACGGAAATCATTGTAAGGATCTTCCGCATTGATACGACATTCGATAGCGTGTAAATTTGGGAAATAATTTTTTCCTGAAATTGGCACACCTGCCGCAACTAATATTTGCTCACGAATCAAGTCATAATCTACTACTTGTTCAGTAATTGGGTGTTCTACTTGGATACGAGTATTCATTTCCATAAAGTAGAAATTACGGTGTTTGTCTACTAAAAATTCAACAGTTCCAGCACCTTCGTATTTAATGTATTCTGCAGCTTTTACAGCAGCTTCGCCCATTTTAGTACGCAACTCATCTGTCATAAATGGTGATGGCGTTTCTTCTGTTAATTTTTGGTGACGACGTTGTACAGAACAATCTCTTTCAGAAAGGTGGCATGCTTTACCGTAAGCATCACCTACTACTTGAATTTCGATATGACGTGGCTCTTCGATTAATTTCTCTAAGTACATACCGTCATTACCAAAAGCGGCTGCCGATTCTTGTCGTGCGCCTTCCCAAGCTTTCAATAAATCTTCTTCCTTCCAAACGGCACGCATTCCTTTTCCACCACCACCAGCAGTTGCTTTCAACATTACTGGATATCCAAATTGATTGGCCAGTTCAGCGGCTTGTTCGTAGGATTCTAAAATTCCAACAGAACCTGGTACACAAGGCACTCCTGCTTCGATCATGGTTGATTTTGCTGAAGCTTTATCACCCATACGATCAATCATTTCTGGAGCAGCCCCAATAAACTTGATGCCGTGTTCTTGGCATATTTTTGAAAACTTAGCGTTTTCAGAAAGAAAACCATATCCTGGATGTATGGCATCGGCATTAGTAATTTCTGCTGCTGCAATGATATTTGACATTTTAAGATATGACAAATTACTTGGTGGAGGTCCGATACAAACGGCTTCATCAGCAAATTTTACGTGTAAACTTTCGGCATCTGCAGTAGAGTAAACCGCTACAGTTTTGATTCCCATTTCTCTACACGTTCTAATAACCCTAAGAGCAATCTCTCCTCTATTTGCTATTAATATTTTTTTAAACATCTTCTTTTTTTTAAAATTACAAATTCCAATCTCCAAATTCCAACGCATTGGATTTTGTGATTTGTCTATTGGAATTTTTAAAAATTATGATGGATCTACTAAGAATAATGGTTGATCAAACTCTACAGGAGACATATCGTCTACTAAGATTTTTACAATTTTTCCTGAAATTTCAGATTCTATTTCATTGAATAATTTCATCGCTTCAATTACGCAAAGAACATCACCTTTTGCAATTGTACTTCCAACTTCGGCAAAAACAGGTTTATCTGGAGCAGGTTTTCTATAGAAAGTTCCAATAATTGGAGACTTAATAGTGATGTAATTTGAATTTTCTTCTTTGGCAGCTGCTTCTGGCGTAGCAACAACTGGTGCAATTTGTGGTATAACTGCGGGTTGAATTGCTGCTTGAGTAGGTAATTGTTGCACATAAGTAGTTTCTGTCACATTACCTTCCAAAGTTGTTCTAATAGTGATTTTCACATCATCCATCTCTAATTTAACCTCAGCAACTCCAGAATTTGCTACAAATTTGATTAGGTTTTGAATTTCTTTTAAATCCATAATTGTTTGTTTTTAGTTTTAATTTATTTTGTATCGTAGGCCCATTTTAAATAAATAGATCCCCAAGTAAATCCTCCTCCGAAAGCAGCAAATATAATATTATCTCCTTTTTTAAGTTTCTTTTCAAAATCATGGAGCACTAAAGGCAATGTTGCCGATGTTGTGTTACCATAACGCTCGATATTAACTAACACTTTTTCTTCTTCAAGATTCATTCGATTGGCGGTAGCATCAATAATTCTTCTATTCGCTTGATGGGGCACTAACCAATCAACATTTTCATTTGTTAAATTATTTCTTTGCAAGATCAAATCACTTGCATCGGCCATGTTAGTCACTGCATATTTGAAAACAGTTTTACCATCTTGAACAATGTTATGCATATTATCTTGAACTGTTTCTGCCGAAGTTCTCAAAATAGATCCTCCTGCAGGAATCTTCAAGAAGTCACGACCAACACCGTCGCTTCTTAAATATTCATCTTTTAAACCATAGCCTTCATAATTAGGCTCGAATAAAACGGCTCCAGCACCATCTCCAAAAATAATACATGTTGCTCTGTCTGTATAATCAATAATAGATGACATTTTATCAGCACCTATTAGCAATACTTTTTTATATCTTCCTGATTGTATGTAGGCTGCAGCTGTAGACATTCCGTATAAGAAACTAGAACAAGCTGCTTGTAAATCATATGCAAAGGCATTTGTGGCGCCAATTTCTGTAGCCACATATACTCCAGTTGAAGCAACTGGCATATCAGGTGTAGCTGTTGCCATAATCACCATATCAATTTCAAGTGGATCAATATTGGCTTTTGCTATTAAATCTTGAGCGGCTTTTATCGCCAAAAATGAGGTTCCTTTTCCTTCTTCTTTTAATATTCTTCTTTCTTTTATTCCAGTACGCGTAGTGATCCATTCATCATTTGTATCAACCATGGTTTCCAACACTTTGTTGGAGAGCACAAAATCAGGAACATACCCACCTACTGCGGTAATTGCTGCGGTAATTGTATTCATTGTGTACGACTATTACTATCAAATATTACTACTTGATTTTTTTATTTAAAAGACTTGAAAATTACAAAATTTATTCAATAAGTATTGTTTTAGCATTTCTTATTTACGGAAATTATAAACAATAAAAAAAACTCCCACAAAGTGAGAGTTCTACTATTTTTTGTTAAAACGTATTAAGCAAGAGCTACAGATTTATCTATAACCACTTGTCCTCTGTAATACATTTTACCTTCATGCCAGTAAGCTCTGTGGTATAAATGTGCTTCTCCAGTGATAGGACAAGTAGCGATTTGAGCTACAGTTGCTTTGTAATGTGTTCTTCTCTTATCTCTTCTTGTTTTCGAGATTTTTCTTTTAGGATGTGCCATTTTACTATATTATTTATCCGTTAATAGTTGCTTTAATTTGTCCCATCTAGGGTCAATATTATCTTGATCTTGTTTCTCTTTTTTTTCTTTATTCTTCTCTTTTACTTCTTTTTTTGCAGTCATTTCTTTCAGCTTTACTAAAGCTTCTGATTGCAAACTACCATCTTTTACCCCTGGATGTACTCGTTTTGAAGGGACAGACAACACAATCATCTCATAGATATACTGTGCGAGGTCTACTTCAAACTCTCCAAATGGCAAAATCAATAATTCTTCGTTGTCATTATTAAACGTTTCTCCAAAACGAACAATTAATTTAATTTTACCCTTAATTGGCAAATCAAATTCCTCCCCTGTAAGATCACAAGGTACTTGAACGATTCCTTTGTGTTTAAAATCAATTTCTAATAAATTCGCTTTTTTTTCTAAAGCTACATTTACTTTGATGTTTGATTTTTCATACTCACTAAAGTCAAAGATCTCAAAGAACGAATTATTTATTTGGTATTCAAATTGATGTTTTCCCAGCTTCAATCCCACGAATGGAATTATGAATTCTTTTGTCTTGCTCATTTCATCAACAATTTTCCCAATTCTGAATTGTCTGAATCGGGGTGCAAAGATATAAAATTATTATAAATCTAATAATGTTATTCACCTTTTTTTGTTTATAACTGTTTTTCTTTTGATTTCAGTGGATTTGAACTCACTTCTTCATGTTGCATTCTTGATTTATAGATATCTATGGCCAGATATACTGCTTCTTTAAAAGAAGTAAAGTCGGCTTGATTTTTTCCAGCAATATCGAAGGCTGTACCGTGATCAGGCGAAGTTCTTATCTTATTCAAACCCGCTGTATAATTTACTCCTCGACCAAAAGACAGGGTTTTAAATGGAATTAATCCTTGATCATGATAAGTCGCTATAATAGCATCATATTTTTCAAAATGATTGCTGCCAAAAAAGCTATCGGCAGGAAAAGGTCCAAAAACCAAAGTCCCTTTCTCGAATATTTTTTTCAACGTTGGTTTAAGCAACGCATCGTCTTCTGAACCAATCACTCCGCCATCGCCACAATGTGGGTTCAGACCAAGCACAGCAATTTTTGGCTTATTGATACTAAAATCTCTAATTAGCGTTTGCTTTACGGTTTCGATTTTCTTTTTAATCAATTCCTCTGTCAAATGTCCCGCAACTTCATTTAATGGTACATGATCTGTTAGCAAACCTACTCGCAAGTTATCACTCACCATAAGCATTAACGCATCTCCTTCCAATTCCTGCGCTAGATAATCGGTATGACCAGGGAATTTAAAATTTTCTGATTGAATATTGTATTTATTAATAGGTGCCGTTACCAAAACATCTACAATTCCTTCTTTTAAAGCTTTGGTTGCAGCAACAAATGATTTAATGGCATATTCTCCCACTTTGTCATCATTCGCTCCCAAAGTCAAATCAACTCCTTCTCTCCATAAATTAAAAACATTAATTTTTCCTAAAACAATTTGATCTAATTTATCAATGCCATGAATACTCGAAGTAGATTCAAAGCTCTTCTTCAAAAAAGAAACAATTTTTACATTAGCAAAAATTACTGGAGTACAAAATTCTAACATTCGAGCATCCTCAAAAGTTTTTAACACTACTTCGCTTCCAATACCGTTTAGATCTCCTATCGAAATTCCAACGATTATATTTTCTGCTGTTTTATTCATGAGCTCCCGTTTTTTATTGCTAATTTTGAGCTGCAAATTTAGTAAAATAAAATAAGAATGTTTACAGGAATTATAGAAACCCTTGGTATTGTAACAGAAATAAAAAAAGAGCAAAACAACTTGCATCTTACGCTTTTCTCCAGCATTACAGCTGAGCTAAAAATAGACCAAAGCGTAGCTCACAACGGCATATGCCTTACAGTAGTGGCAATAAACGAAACCCAATATACTGTTACCGCCATAGGCGAAACCATTAACAAGACCAATATTGGAAGCTGGAGCATAAATGACGAGGTTAATCTTGAAAGAGCCATGAAATTGGGCGATCGATTAGACGGCCATATTGTTCAAGGACATGTAGACCAAACCGCAATATGCGTAGAAGCCTACGAAACGAATGGAAGTTGGCACTATACCTTTGAATACGACCCCAACCGCAGCAATATTACTATCGAAAAAGGATCTATAACTGTAAACGGTGTAAGTCTAACGGTGGTTAATTCAGATAAAAACAAATTTAGTGTTGCCATAATTCCTTATACTTATGAGCATACTAATTTTCATCATTTTAAGGCAGGAACAATCGTGAATCTAGAATTTGATGTGATAGGAAAATATGTCGCTCGTTTGCATGCTTTGAACTAAACCCAGATTGCACGTTAGAAATTTTCTACGACTAAAAAACAAAAAACTCCATGTTATCTTGGAGTTTTTTGTTTTAATTTATAGTTAATGACATAAAAGCCATAAAGAATCGAAAGAAGAACCATTACAACCATATAGTCGTCAATGGGTAATTTTGGCGGCGGCGGCGGTTTAGGACTTGGTGGACCAGCAGCATATAATGTAGTGCCGCTAACCAGAAGCATTAATAACCCCACTACTTTTTTTAATTTGTCTTTCATAATTATCTACACGTTAGCAAACTAATGCCTTAATTGCTCGGCAAAATAACCAATATTTTAATTCATAAAAAAATTAAAATCGCTTTTTTTTTACCAAAAAACCCTTCTTGAAAATTTTCAAGAAGGGTTTTCTTACTTGTGGTCCCACCTGGGCTCGAACCAGGGACCACCTGATTATGAGTCAGGTGCTCTAACCAGCTGAGCTATAGGACCGGTTTAGAGTTTGCAATATTACTACTATTTTTTGTTCAGACCAAAT
>CAUPCW010000120.1:0-8693 GCA_963509895.1 uncultured Flavobacterium sp. | reverse complement strand
CAAATCTGATGGTAGAAAATTGACGGTGACCAAAGTGATGCGCATCAAAAAAATGCTACAAAATCCCAACAGAAAAACTAGGATTAAAATGATTGCCAAGCAATTTGGTGTCAGCGAAATGCAAATTTTCCGCATTAAATCCGGGGAAAACTGGGGACATATCGTCGTCTAATCAATAGGTAAATCGGCAATTTCGGCCTGTATTTTTTTCGTAAGACTTTTAAAAACCAAGTCATACGAATGGTCGATTAATGCTTTGAGCATAGCATCTGGAACATCTTGATTAATAGCAACGGTGTTCCAGTGTATTTTGCTCATGTGATACCCTTCGTTGATGGCATCGTAATTGGCACGCAATTCTAAAGCGCGCTCGGGATCACATTTGAGATTCACCGAGGGTTCTTGTTTTTCCCATTGTTTTAATGAGGACAAGGCAAACATTTTGCCTCCTACCTTAAACACTAGCGTTTCCTCATCAAAAGGAAAATGCTCTGTTACTGCTTTTTTTGACAAGCAGTATTCATAAAATGTTTCTAAATTCATCGCTATTTATTTTCCAATTTCTCCTAAGTGTGTATACTTGAATCCCTTTTCATACTTCAACCCATATCCCAACATCCTATCCATAGCAGAATGAGCAAATAGCATCACTGCCAAAAGCTGCAAAATAGTAGTAGAAGTATATATCCCTACAAAATACACTACAATTGCAATACCTCTGTGATGTGCAATGTTGTAACAAATCGCCCCTATCCTATTTCCAAACAAATAGCCAATCATCGAAAAATCAGGCGCTAAGATCAAAACCAAAAACCACCACCATGCATACTCCAACTGATTGAATAAATAAATTCCAAGGAGCAATAACCCCAACTCTTCTAGTTTTATACTCTTTTCCATTACTGTATTTTTTCCATCATCTTTTCGGGATGAGCTAAGGGTGTAAATCCAAATTTTTTATATAAAAAATGGGCATCTGTCGTGGCCAATCGCCAGATTTTGACTTGTTGTAATTGCGGTTCTTCCAGCATCGCTTGTATCAAAATCGAAGCATATCCGTTACCTCGATACTCCTCAGCGATAAAGACGTCCATTACATAGGCAAAAACAACATAGTCCGTAATTACTCTGGCAAACCCTATTTGAGCATCGTTCTTATAAATTCCAAAACACACCGAACTATCAATGCATACTTGAACTTCTTGTATCGTTCGACCCGCCGCCCAATAAATATCCTTCAAAAAATTTTGAATGAAAAGAACATCCAACTTCGCTTTATCGGTAGAAACGTGAATCATATTTGGTATAAAATAGGTTTACTCGGACTGGCATCATTTTCAAAAGAAGCGATTTGCAAATTCAATACATAAGCACCATCTAGCACTTCATCGGGCACGTAAATCATTTCGGTGATGGTGCAATTCAATCTTGCATCTGCATTAAGGTCATTCACATCTTTTACATTCCAAAACGCTTTGTGCGCCAATAATTTTCCCTCATCTTTCTCTTTGTCTACACTTGGCAAATCGATTAATAAATGTTGGATGCCTTTTTCACGAATAAAATGCGCCGCATCTTCCGAAAGATACGGGGGATTGGTATTCGAATAGTTTTGGTGTTTTTTAAGTTTGAAATTGGGCAAAGTCCTAATTATTATAGCTTCAAAAGGAATACCCGATTGCAATATCCCCTCGAGCGCAGTCGAGAGGCTATTTAATGAAATGACTAAATCTTCACCTTGTACTTCTGGCACCACAGAAATCAATTCTGCTCGAAAGAAAAATTGTTGCAAACATTGATTCACACTGTAAAATTCACGTGTGATGTGTCCCAAACATTCGGTATGCGTACCGTGTCCGTGCGGATTGAAAAAGATGTTATTAAAATTGGTCGATGAACTTCCTTCGGATACTTTCCCTATCCAATCCCCAAAAACTACGGGTTCAATAACAGGTTTTTCGATATACCAAGCAATAGGATTTTCGTCGGTATTGGTCAAAGGAATCGAAATATCAATGGGTTTTGATAGGTCGATTGTAACAGTTTGGTCATTCAGTTCGATTGTGGTTTTCATTTATGCTGAATTTATTTCAGCATCTCATCTGGAGACGCTTTTATAAGTTCAAATATAAATCTTTTAATTCTGGATTTGAAAGTTTTGCAAGATTCCATTTCCACTCTTTATGCCAATTTTTAATTTGCTTTTCTCTTTTAAAAGCATCTGCTAAATCATCAAACACTTCAAAATATATCAAAACAATAGCATTGTACTTTTTTGTAAAAACTGCACCTGTACCATTTCTATGACAATCTATTCTATTCTTCAGATCCTTCGTGGCTCCAACATATAGAACAGTATAATTTTTATTGGTCAAAATATAGGTAAACCCTTTTTCCATAGAGATATCTATTAAAATCAAAAGATCCTGAAACTAGTTCAGGATAAACAAATCACTCGCAATTCCATCCGTCAAGAATTTTCCTTTAGAAGTAGGTTTTAGAATGTTGTTTTCAATAGAAAGCAACTCATCCTTTATGAATTTCTCTGACTGTTTAATTAGATAGTCTAAATAATACTGACCAAATTCCCTTTCAATTCTGTCCAATGAAACACCCCAAATCGTTCGCAAACCTGTCATAATGTATTCGTTATAACGATCGGCTGTAGATAAAATTTCAACTTCATTAGGCAATTGATCTTGTTGAATGGCTTTCAGATACAACCCATTATTCGCCACATTCCAACTTCTCGAAATCCCATCATAACTGTGCGCCGATGGACCAATTCCAATGTATTTTTTTCCCAACCAATACGCCGAATTGTTCTTCGAAAAATAATTTTCTTTTCCAAAATTGGACAACTCATAATGAATGAAGCCATTTTTCTCGAGGGTTTCGACTAATATTTGGAAATGGGCTTCGGCTACTTCGTCTTTAGGAGCGTCAATTTTACCCTTTTGAATGAGTGTATTCAAAGCGGTTTTGGGTTCTACCGTCAAGGCATAACTCGAAATATGTGGCACACCAAAACGCAAAGCGGTCTCGATATTTTGTTGCCATTGCGTAATACTCATCCCCGGAATACCATAAATCAAATCGATTGAAATGTTATCGAAATATTGGGTGGCAAGCTCCAAACATTTTTGGGCTTCAGCCGCATTGTGTGCGCGATTCATCATCGCTAAATCGTCTTCAAAAAACGACTGAATTCCAATACTGAGGCGATTGATTGAAGTTTTGGACAATTCTACAATTCGCTCACGGGTCAAATCATCAGGATTGGCTTCAAGCGTAATTTCTGGATTTTCAATCACATTGTAATGGCGGTACACTTCGGCAATCAAGAATTCGATTTCTTCCGTAGTCAGTACCGAAGGCGTTCCTCCTCCAAAATAAATGGTTTCCACTTCCCAGAATTCATCATCATTTTTGTCACTTTGAGTGCAGTCGAGAAGCTCACTTTTGCGCATTTGCAATTCTTTGGCCAAAGCCAAGACCATCTCCTCTTTTTTCTTCATCGAAGTCGAAAAATGAAAATCGCAATAGTGACACGCTTGTTTGCAAAAGGGTATGTGTATGTAGATAGCCCCTCCCGACCTCCCCGAAAGGGAGGAGGCAAAACTGGAAATATAAGTAGAAGAAGCCATAATTACTTATTCTTTTTCGGAACGTTTATAGACAAACTATTTCCCCCTTTGGGGGTTAGGGGGCCTATTCTATCTTCATTATTTTTCACGAAAGCATCCCAACCTGTATAGCTTTTTACACCGATTGTTTTACCGGAATTAAAGAAGTGGCAAACCGCAGCCGCCAAACCATCAGTTGAGTCGAGATTTTTGGGTAGTTCTTTTAGTCCTAAAAGTTGTTGTAGCATTTTGGCCACTTGTTCTTTGCTTGCGTTTCCGTTGCCGGTGATGGCCATTTTTATTTTTTTAGGCTCGTATTCGGTAATGGGAATGTCTCTAGAAAGACCAGCAGCCATCGCCACACCTTGCGCGCGCCCTAACTTCAACATCGATTGTACGTTTTTGCCAAAGAAAGGCGCTTCAATCGCGATTTCGTCGGGATGATGTGTTTCGATTAGCTCAATAGTGCGCTCAAAAATGACTTTCAATTTTTGATAATGGTTGTCGTATTTGGACAAAATCAACTCATTGAGCTGAATGAATTCCATTTTCTTGTTGATGACCCGAATCAATCCAAACCCCATAATGGTAGTCCCTGGATCGATGCCTAATATGATGCGTTCGTTTGACAATTTTTTAGTTTAATTGTTACGCTAAGTTGCTCCAAGCTAACACGAAGATTCACAAAGCTTTCTTTATTGGATAAAATTCAAGATTCTTTGTGAAACTCTGTGTCTCTTTGCGTTTCTTTGCGTAATAGTTTCTACGGTATGATTTCAATTCCACACAAAACTAAACAATTCCTTGTACTTCTAGTCAAACTTTTGATTGTAGGGGGAGCGTTTTATTTTATCTACAACCAACTCGCCAATAATGACCAACTCGATTGGGAGAAGTTTATAACGTTGTTTCGCAAGAATCAATCGGTGGGAGGCATTCTTTTTATCCTCTCGTTTAGTGTCTTGAATCGCTATTTCGAAATTTTGAAATGGCAAAACTTAGTCCGTTTTCTGTATCCTATTTCGCTGGGCGAATCCACCAAACAAGTGTTGGCTGCTTTGACTGCGGGTTTGTTTACCCCAAACGGCGTGGGCGAATATGCTGGAAAAGCCTTGTATTTTGATAAAAAATCGACCAAAAAAATCATCTTTTTGAACTTGATTTGCAACGGAATTCAAATGTTATTGAGTATCGTTTTTGGAATTTTTGGCTTGTTGTATTTCAATGCTATTTTCACCATTATTAAACCCAAAACCGTGCTTTTGCTCTTTGGAGGACTTTTGTTGATCGTATTGATTGTATTTTTTTCAAAGAAAATCAACATCAAAGGCTATTCTATCGAAAAACTACTTCACAAAATCAATGAGATGCCAAAAGCGACTCATCAAAAAAACATACTGTTAGGTACGTGTCGCTATTTGGTGTTCTCACATCAATACTATTTTTTGTTTTTGGCTTTTGATGTGGACTTACCCTATTTAACGATGATGGCTGCGATTGCTTCGGTCTATTTTCTGGCTTCGTCTTTGCCTACTTTTCAGTTTTTGGATTTTGCGGTAAAAGGAAGTGTGGCAGTTTTTTTCTTTGGAGTATTGGGCGTTAACGAGTGGATCGTGGTTTTCATTTCGACTTTGATGTGGTTTTTGAATGTAGTATTACCAGTGGCCATTGGAAGTTATTTTGTTTTGAAATTTAGCCCCCACACGAGCGACAGCGAACTGGCGAAGCAAACCCCCGAAGGGGGAAATGCTAATCTTAAAGAAAAACAATGATTTTTGTTTTACTAGGCATAGCAATCGTTTATGTACTGACTATAAGTTGGCTCATTTATGGTTTTACTCAAGTACCATTGTATAACAAAAAAGAGGTAACTCCAAAAACCACGTTCTCTATTTTGGTGCCTTTTCGTAATGAAGCCGAAAATTTGCCCCTTTTATTAGAAAGTATTGCAAAACTGAAGTATCCGACGAATTTATTTGAAGTAATTTTGATTGATGATGCATCGGAAGAAAAGTTCTCAGTTCTCAGTTCTCAGTTCTCAGTAAGAATTATCAACACCATTCGACAATCGAATTCTCCCAAAAAAGATGCCATTACCACAGGTGTTCCTTTGGCTAAAAACGAATGGATCGTGACCACAGATGCCGATTGTATTGTCCCAGAACATTGGTTACAAACGATGGATGATTATATCCAAAATCATGCAGTTGAAATGATTGCTAGCGCTGTTACTTATGATTGTAACGCAACTTTTTTGGCCCATTTTCAACAATTGGATTTGATGAGTTTACAAGGAGCTACCATTGGGAGTTTTGGCATTAACAAAGGATTTATGTGCAATGGCGCCAATTTTGCTTATACTCAATCTCTTTTTCAAAAGTTAAATGGATTTGTGGGCAATGACAAAATAGCTAGTGGCGATGATGTTTTCTTATTACAAAAAGCCATTGGACAATGTCCAGAAAAAGTACACTATTTAAAATCGAAAGATACAATTGTTCAAACGCAAGCAGTAGCTACTTGGAGGTTGTTGTTTCACCAACGTGTAAGATGGGCTTCAAAAACAAGTGCTTACCAAAGTCTATTTGGAAAAACATTGGGACTCCTTGTTTTCATTACGAATTTTGCTTGGGTATGTTGTTTTGTATTAGCCATTTTTGGAAAGATTTCACTTCCATTTCTTGGATTGTATTTCCTTATCAAATTTGAAATTGATTCCGTAATTATTTCACAAACCCATCGCGTTTTATGCAAGAGCAAAATGCACTATTGGATTTTAAGCAGCTTGTGGTATCCCTTTTTTAGTTCTGCGGTAGCTTTATATTCATTATTTGGGAAATATGAATGGAAAGGGAGACGCTTTTAATTGTCTTTTAACCGAGAGTTAAAAACAATTCCCATCACTGTCATACTTATAAAAACCGAAGAAATAACTCCCACAAGAATGTCTCCAATGGTATTTCTATTCGTTACTAAAACAAATCGTAAAACTATGCACACACTGGAGATCAAAACAATACCATACCAATAAAAAGAAGAAATTTGAACAGTTGCGACCGGCACCTTAGTTTGTTGTATGAAATAAAGTGAAATACAAAAAAGGCCAATCAAAGAACTGAGATATTGCAAAATATCATAGCAAGCAACATGGGATATTTTTTGATTCAAAAACGTGCTTCTAAGGACTAAATATCCATCCCAATGGGTCATAGAATCCCAAATCAAATGAGTAAACACGCCAACAAAAAAAGAAAAAAATACAGTGGTTTTGTTTTTATTAAAATAAGATAACCAATCAGAATGCTTCAAGGTTTCTAATCGTTGTTGAAAAAAAAGCGGCAAGTTAGTAAGTAACGGTTTTTTTATAATTTGATGAAAAAGTAAAACGACCAAGATACTCAAAGGTAAATCTATCAAAAAAACACCAGGTAACTTATGACTAATTTCACTTTGCATTCGCATTCTAAAAAAGAATTCTAAATCCGGTGCAAATGTTCCAATAAGTAACCCAGTCGCGGACACTCTTTTGTTTTTCAAAAAGGGGAGAACTATGGCTGCGTGTGAAAAAGTAAACGGCATTATTTATTTACTTTTAGAATTACAGGCAAGATAAATTGTGTTTTTACAGGAATTCCTCGTTTAATAGCAGGATTCACTTTAGGAAAATCAACCAAACGAGCACGAAGAATACTATCGATTTTGATGGTATCATAGGCCACAGAATCTTTGGGGAATTGAGGCTCGAATTTTAAAGTTGCATTAGGAAATACGGTCACTTTTACTTCGATAGTATCTAGTTCTGGATATAAAACAGCCAAAGTATCTACGCTCAATTTCTCTTGAATAAGCTGTGTCAATCGCTCAAAAAAGCACTGTTGTTGTTGCTTTTTATCGGTAATCGTTTCGCAATCTACCAAAGAAGGATACTCATCGACTTCTTTCCAATTGATCGCTTTCAATTCCTTTTGTAACAATTCCTTTTCAGAGGGAACTTGCTTCTCAAAGTATTGACAAGAGGCGAACACAAGCAACAGGAGGTAGCAATAACTTTTACTCAAAGCAGTTTTTTGGATTGGACTTATATTAAACAAAAATACACTTTATTCTAATAAACTTCGACTGTAGTTTGAGTTGAAAATGACTTTTATAGTTTTGTGCAACCCTTTTTATTCACACTCATGATCCGTACTATTGCTCTTGATAAAAAATCTTTTTCAAAAGAAATTTAATACTTTTACAATACCTTCAAAATACTACAAATCTGAATTCAAAATTACTAAAAATAAATTTATGGACACACTGCTTTTGGGAGTCGGACTATTATTTATCATTCTAGGAGTTTTTGGCAGCTTTTTACCTGTCTTACCTGGACCAAGTTTGAGCTTTATAGGTTTACTTTTATTGTACTACACAGATGCTATACCAGCCAATTATTGGATTTTGGGGATCAGTTTAGTAATTACACTTCTTTTAACCATTTTAGATTATGTCATCCCAGCCAAGGGAACCAAAAAATTTGGAGGCAGTTCGTATGGAATTTGGGGAACTAATATCGGTTTGGTGGTTGGATTATTGGCACCAATTCCTTTTGGATTCATTATTGGCCCTTTTTTAGGAGCATTTATTGGCGAAATGATCTACGACAACAAAGATCACAATCGCGCATTAAAAGCTGCTACAGGTTCCTTCATTGGTTTTTTAGCATCTAGTTTCCTAAAATTTATTGTATGCGTGATGCATTTTGGGGTTTTCGTTTGGATTGTTTGGCAGTATAAAGACAAATTGTTCTAAGATTTTAAGCGATTTTTTGAAACACAAAACAACCTAAAATCAAAAAAGCCATTCGCCGAGGCGAAAAGCTTTTCATTGGTCTAACTACTAAACCGCGCTACGAGTTACAAATTCGTAGCAAACAACACAACTAACTTTAGATACCGTATTTGGGCAAAAAAGCACTTCATCTCTGAAGTGCTTTCCCCAATATTGCGGTCTGGACGGGACTCGAACCCGCGACCCCATGCGTGACAGGCATGTATTCTAACCAACTGAACTACCAAACCTCTGCGT
>CAUPCW010000119.1:0-8901 GCA_963509895.1 uncultured Flavobacterium sp. | reverse complement strand
GTTTTGCGAAAAGAGAAATAAACATACCAGCGTTTTGATAAATCGCCGTCTGCATCGTAGATCTTAGGTTCGGAGTATTTTTTCTTTTCTTTCAAATCGTGTTCAAAATCGTGTTCACATTGTAAATATCGTAATAAATTAAACATAAAAAAAGCGGTATTAAATTGCTTTAATACCGCTTAAAATTAAACTTTTTTTGATTTTTCAACCTAGTAGCGAGACCGAGATTTGAACTCGGGACCTCAGGGTTATGAATCCTGCGCTCTAACCAACTGAGCTATCTCGCCATATTCTGGTTAATTGATTAACCCCTGAATGCGGGTGCAAATATAAAAATAAAATTAGAGTTGGCAAGTATATTTAATCAAAAAATATTTTTTTTTAAAATCGTTTTATTTTGGCATTATATTCTTATATTTCCAAAAAAAAGTAAGTATGGATCAAAAAGTAAGATATGAGATTGAATTTCCTATAAACTCTTCACCACAATTATTGTATCAATATATATCTACACCTTCAGGTTTAGCAGAATGGTTTGCTGATGACGTGAATTCAAGAGGAGAATTTTTTACTTTCATTTGGGATGACACACAAGAAAAAGCAAGATTAGCTTCAAAAAAGTCAGGGGAGAAAGTTAAGTTTAGATGGGTTGATGATAAAAACAAGGATACGGAGTATTTTTTTGAATTACATATTCTTGAAGATGAATTGACTAAGGATGTTTCATTGTTAGTTATTGATTTTGCTGAAAAAAACGAAGTGTCTGAGGCTTCTCAATTGTGGGAAAATCAAATTTCAGATTTAAAACATCTCATCGGTTCCGTGTAGTAAAAGTCTATTTTAAACTATATATTTGCCCTAAACTAATTTTAGGGCTTTTTTTATGATTAATTTTAATGGTACACTACTAGATTCAAATGCTAATGTATTACATCAAAATAGAGGTTTATTGTATGGCGACGGTGTATTTGAAACGCTAAAAGTCGTTGAGGGTAAGATCTTATTTTTTGAGGATCATTATTTTAGATTAATGGCTGCAATGCGAATTGTTCGTATGGAAATTCCAATGAATTTCACATTAGAATATCTAGAAGAACAAGTTTTAACATTGGCTAAAAGTAATAAATGTGAGCAATCAGCTCGTGTTAGAATAACAGTGTACAGAAATGACGGCGGTTTTTATTTGCCTACGAATAATTCGATCTCATTTTTTATTCATGCAACAGCATTAGTTCAGTCTATCTATAGGGTTGATGAAAAGCCATATGAAGTAGATTTGTATAAAGATTTTTATATTGCTAAACAGTTACTTTCTACGTTAAAAACTACCAATAAAATGATTCACATTACAGGTAGTATTTATGCTAATGAAAATGACTTAGATAATTGCATATTGTTAAATGACAGCAAAAATGTGGTAGAAGCTTTGCAAGGTAATTTGTTTATGCGAATGGGCAATACATTAATCACTCCACCAATGAGTGAAGGATGTTTGAATGGAATTATGAGGAAGCAAATTTTGAATTTGGCTGAAAAAGAAACCGATTTAGAAGTTATTGAAGAAGTTATATCGCCTTTTGATCTTCAAAAAGCAGATGAATTATTTATAACCAATGTGATTAAAGGAATCCAGCCCATAACAAAATATAGGAAAAAAGAATTTTCAATAAATACGGCCAAAGTATTGATTGAAATACTCAAGCAGCATTCAGGTATGATTTAATTTAAATAGGGGTTTTCTGGGGCGTTAGACCAGATTAAATAGTCACCACCTAGTTCCATTAATTGTTCTTTCCAGAAATGGGTTGATGATTTTCCTATTATCTTGTTCTCGTATGAATTCCTTGCGATAATCCAAGAGTTGTCTTCCATCTCATTTTCTAATTGTTTTTCTTCCCAACCAGTATATCCTAAGAAAAACCGAATGTTGTTTTTTCCGATGAGACCAGAATTTATTAATTCTTTTGTTGATTCGAAATCGCCTCCCCAGTAAATTCCATTAGAAATTTCAACACTATTTGGAATAAGTTCTGGAATATTATGAATAAAATACAGGTTGTCTTGTTCTACAGGGCCACCATTGTATATTTTGAATCGGGCTTCAATTTCCGGAATCAAATCGTTAATAGTGTATTTAAGAGGCTTATTTATGATAAAACCTATTGATCCTTCTTGATTATGATCTGCCAATAAGATTACAGATCTATTAAATGATAAATCACCAATTAGCGAAGGTTCTGCTATGAGCAAATGTCCTTTTTTTAATTTTTCTGTAATCATAAGATTTGATTTTTTTATTAAATTTAACTAAAATTAATTTAGGTTGCCAAAAATAATCGTTCAAATGCAAAAAAAAACCTTCCATATGGAAGGTTTTCATGTATTATAGATAGAATGGATTAGTTTACTGCACCTTCTAAATCTGCTCCAGCTTTAAATTTCACAACATTTTTTGCTGCAATTTGAATAGTTTTACCAGTTTGAGGGTTTCTTCCGTCTCTAGCTGCTCTAGAAGAAACTGACCATGATCCGAAACCTACTAAAGATACTTTTCCTCCTTTTTTCAAGGTACCACTTACATTTCCTAAAAATGATTCTAATGCTAATTTTGCAGCTGCTTTTGTAATTCCTGCATCAGCAGCAATAGCGTCGATTAATTCTGATTTGTTCATAATAAATAGTTATTAATTGTTGGTTAAAATGTTATTAGAACAAATTTAGTAGGATTTACGTTCCTCACAAGTGTTTTTGCAAATT
This sequence comes from uncultured Flavobacterium sp., assembly GCA_963509895.1. GTDB lineage: Bacteria > Bacteroidota > Bacteroidia > Flavobacteriales > Flavobacteriaceae > Flavobacterium. The sequence goes on along the minus strand of CAUPCW010000119.1, from coordinate 6,144 downwards.
TTAGTTAAATTTGTTGATAACTTATTTTTTTTGTTCATAAAAGACTTGTTAGAAGTACTGAAGTTTGGGAGAGCCTATTTTTACTGAGGTTAGGAGGCTATCGCACTTTCGGAAAAACTAACTCCATTTAATAGTTCGGCTGTTTTCATTCTTTTTTTTCCTGGGAATTGTAAACTAAGAATTTCGATATATCCATCACTTATGGCTATTTTCATTTCTTTTTTTGTACAAATGATGCTTCCAATAGGGGTAGAATGTGATTCTGTTACTATTTTTGACTCATAAATTTTTACATTGTATTCAGTAGCGTTATCTTTAAAATAGCACCAAGCTGCGGGATAAGGGTTTAAACCTCTAATCAAATTGTGAATGTTTTCGGCAGATTGATTCCAATCTATTTTACAATTTTCTTTGTTAAGTTTGTAAGCTGTTTGGATTTCTTCGGTATCTTCCTGAATTGTAGTACTAATTTTGGTGGATTCGATAAGTTGTAAAGTTTCAACAACTGTTTCACTTCCTATAAGCATCAATCGATCGTGCAATTGTCCAGCCGTTTCTTCTTTCTCAATTATTGTTTCTTTGCTAAGAATCATAGCGCCTGTATCAATCTTGTCATCAATAAAGAAAGTGGTAACTCCGGTTTTGGTTTCTCCATTGATGATAGCCCAATTTATAGGTGCTGCTCCTCGATAATTTGGTAATAAGGATGCGTGAAGGTTAAAGGTGCCTAATTCGGGCATTTCCCAAACTACTTTTGGTAGCATTCTGAACGCTACTACAATTTGTAAATTGGCATTTAATGCTTTTAATTCTGTCAAAAAACTCTCGTCTTTTAGGCTACTTGGTTGCAGAATTTTTATTCCTTTTTCTAGTGCATATTCTTTTACTGCAGAATATTTGATTTTTTGTCCTCGTCCTGCTGGCTTGTCTGTCGCGGTTATTACGCCAACTACTTCAAAGTTATTTTTGACTATTGTGTCCAAAATTCCCACGGCAAACTCTGGAGTTCCCATAAAAACGATTCGTAGTTTTTTCATTTTATTGTAAGGTATATTTATTGTTGGTTTGAATGCTAATCTTATCTTGTTCTAGCAAAAACTGTAATGCAAAGATAATAGCATCGGCACTTTTTCGGGTTCTTTTTTCGAGTTCTCTTGAATTCAAATCCTCTTTTTGCAAAAGCAAAAGGATAGTTTTAGGTAATTCTTCATCAAGATTTGTTGGTTTTGAATTCGATATACAATAAGAACAAATACCACATTCTTGGCTCGATTTCTCTCCAAAGTAAGCAAGAAGCAGTTGACTTTTGCATTGACTTTTGTTGTTTATATAATCAATAACATTGGCTAAATGTTCTTTTTTTAACTGATTTTGCTGATCCAAATGTTTGATGACCCTATTGATTGTTCGTTCATCTTCTCTAACTTCATTGAAAAGAATGGTGGCGTCATTGTTTTTTGCATGGTATTCAATGATTTCTTTTTCAGCTAATTTTTTTAAAACCAAATGAACGGCTTCTTCTTTTACGTTTGTTTTTTTTGCGATCAACGAAAGGTTGAAGGGCGTTTGCATTTCATAAATTCCAGGATAAGTTCGAAGAATAGCCAAAATAATTTCTTCGTCGTTTGGATTAAGACTAATGTACCGAATAACTTCCTTAGACGGAATTAGAAATTGCAAGGTTATTTTCTCAGAGAATTCTTGTGATAAGTTAATAATTCCTTGTTGATCCAGAAATTGTAACCCTTGATATGTTTTTAGAATTGGGAAACTATATTTTGAACAAAAATGATTCAAGTTAAAGGTAAATTGTTCGTTTATGCCTTCTCCATATGCGATTTGAAAATAATTACAAAGTTTGACGAAGACTAAATTCAAAAATTTACGATCCGGTAAATTATTGATGAATTGTGATTCTGCCTGAAAACTATCCGATGGGCTATTCAATAAAATTGCAAACGCTTTGTTGTCGTCTCTTCCCGCTCTTCCTGCCTCTTGGTAGTAATTCTCAAGATTTTCTGGTAATTGAATATGAATGACGGTTTTTACATTGGCCTTGTCAATTCCCATTCCAAAAGCATTGGTGGCTACCATAACTTGTACTTCCTCATTCATCCAGCGGCGCATGTTTTTTTCTTTCTCTTTATAGGATAAACCGCCATGATAATAGGTAGCTCTAAACCCTAAAGTGTTAAGTTGTGCGGCAGTGTCTAAACATGATTTTCGGTTTCTTACGTATATGATAGAAGGTGCTGTATTTTTTGCTAAAATTTGTTGGATTCTGTACAGTTTGTCTTCTACTTCAAAAACCATGTAGGCCAAATTTTCTCTTGCAAATGATTTTTGAAAAATAGCAGGTTGATGTAAGTTAAGATCTTGTATAATATCTTCTTTGACTTTTGGTGTAGCAGTGGCTGTTAATGCCAAAAAAGGAATTTTAGGAAAGTATTCTTTAAGATGGCTGATTTTTAAGTAAGCGGGTCTAAAATCATGCCCCCATTGCGACACACAATGGGCTTCATCTATTGCGATTAAGTTGATGGGTAAACTTTTAACTCTATCTAATATCCAATCTGCTTGAAGGCGCTCTGGAGAGAGGTATAAAAATTTGTAATTACCAAATTGACAATTGTCTAATAAATCAATAATTTCTTCTGTTGCGATCCCGCCAGTAAGGGCAATGGCCTTAATATTACGTTGCTGAAGATTGGTCACTTGGTCTTTCATTAAAGCAACTAAAGGGGATATAACAAGACAAATACCTTCTTTCATTAAAGCGGGAACTTGAAAACATATTGATTTTCCGCCTCCAGTTGGAAGAATAGCCAAGGTGTCCTTTCCGTTACAAACAGATTCAATAATTTCCTGTTGAAGCGAACGGAAGCTATCGTGTTTCCAATATTTGTTTAGAATTTGTAAAGCTTCTTGCATGGATTTCAGTTTCGTTCGAACTAGAAATCTGTTCCCGATTTCTTAGTTATTTGCTGGAAATTCTGTCTAAGATAAAAAGAATTCTGTTATCAACGCTATCTTTTGGAACTTCGATTAGTTCGTAGCCATAGTTTTGATAAGTCGCTTTCAGGTGAAGATATATTTGTTGCGCTTGTTCGTAATTTTCGTAACGTTCGCCATCGCTTTCGTATATTTCTTCCCATGGTGGCAGCATGAATATTTTTGAATAGGTACAAGTCACACAAGCTTCTTCAAAATGTGGAGGATACGCATCGCCAATAAAATTCATATAAGCGACTACATCAGGTACACCTCTGTCAATAAAAATAACAGGATGTGACTCTTGTTGTGCATCGTTAAATTGTTTAATTCTTCCCTCGAGTAGTTTTTGGCTAAAGAGTATAGGGTCTTCTAGAAATAATTGGTCAATTCCTAGTTTTTTTGCTTCGGCAGTTACTTGCCTTGAAATTTCAGGATAGCAACAATGTCCTAATGAGGTAAGTTGATTAATGATAGTTGATTTTCCTGTTCCAGGACCACCAATAATAACGATGATTTCTTTTTGCACGATTTGTAAATAAGGGCGCAAATTTACCTAAACTTATTGGTTTACAAAACATTTTTCGAGTAGATTATTGGTTGTAAGATTGTTCGTTGATTTTAATTGATGTTTTGATACTACAAAAACAGGAAAAGTATTGGCTATTAATGTTTTAGTATTAAAAGATATTTTTTAATATTTGAAATTCATTTTTGTTTTAAAGGCGCTTTCTCATAATAATGGTTATTCTAAAAAAAATCCTAAAACCTAATTGTAAATTCTTAAATCTGTTCTCAAAAATGTATATTTGCGTTTATTTTAATTTAGTAATGGATAAAGACAAAGAAAAAGAGATTGCTGCTTTTTATGAAAGATTGCAAGTTGAATTAGATAATAGTAATACTTGGCCAGCCGAATACTTGTTTAAATTTATAGTTCCTTCAGTAGAGGGTAATGTAAAAAAGGTTGAGGATGCTTTCGACTGTATGGGAGCTGTTATTAAAACCACAAAATCTAAAACAGGTAAGTTTACCAGTGTTTCTGTTGATGTTACAATGAAGAGCTCACAAGAAATTATTGAAAAATACCAAGAATTGGCTACAATTGAAGGTATTGTTTCCCTATAGATATGATCGAAAAATATAAAAAAGAAAACGCCAATGATGTGGTATATCATTTAGAATATAATTCTGAAAGAATACATTTAATCATTCCTGAGTATGGTCGTCATTTACAAAAATTGATTGAGCAAGCCACGGCTATAGAAAACGATGAGGAGCGCAATAAAGCTGCTAAATACATTATCCAGGTAATGGGAAGTTTGAATCCTCATTTGCGAGACGTTCCTGATTTTCAGCATAAATTATGGGATCAGCTGTTTATCATGTCCAACTTTCGTTTGGCGGTAGATTCTCCGTATCCTATTCCTTCACGTGAAGTTTTGCAATTGAAACCTGAGGTTTTGCAATATCCACAAAACTATCCTAAGTATCGTTACTATGGTAACAATATCAAGTATATGATTGATGTAGCCAATAAATGGGAAGAAGGCGAAATGAAAAGTGCTTTGGTTAAAGTAATTGCCAATCACATGAAGAAATCGTATTTGAGTTGGAATAAAGACACTGTTAAAGATGACGTTATCTTTGAACATTTGTATGAGCTTTCAAACGGAAAATTGAATTTGTTGCAAAGTACAGAGGAGCTTTTAGGAACTACTGATTTACTTAGAACGAACAAGCGTATGTCTAATAAGATTTCTCCTTCAGGCCCACAAAAAAATCAGAATAATAAAAATAAATTGGGTAAAGCACCAATTCACAAAAATCAAAACAGAAAACAGCAGTAATTATATTTTGGGTAATTATTGATTAATATAAATGGTATAACAAATGGGAATTTTCAAAATCGAAGGTGGAATTCAGCTAAAGGGTGAAATTACTCCACAAGGAGCAAAAAATGAGGCATTACAAATTCTTTGCGCTGTACTCCTTACTCCAGAAAAAGTAACTATCAACAATATTCCAGATATTATTGATATTAATAAGTTAATCACTTTATTAGGGAATTTGGGGGTTAAAATTCAAAAGAATGGAAATAGTTCGATTACTTTTCAGTCTGATGAAGTAAATATGGGCTATTTAGAAACCGAAGCTTTTAAAAAAGAAGGCGGTTCTTTGCGTGGTTCGATTATGATTGTTGGTCCATTATTAGCTCGTTTTGGGAAAGGCTATATTCCTAAACCAGGTGGAGATAAAATTGGTAGACGAAGATTAGATACGCACTTTGAGGGATTTATCAATTTAGGTGCTAAATTTAGATACAACAGAGAAGATCATTTTTATGGTGTAGAAGCACCAGAAGGTTTAACAGGGGCAAACATGTTATTAGATGAAGCTTCGGTTACCGGAACTGCCAATATAGTAATGGCGGCGGTTTTGGCCAAAGGAACGACAACAGTTTATAATGCTGCATGCGAGCCTTATTTGCAACAATTGTGCAAAATGTTGAACTCCATGGGGGCTAAAATTTCAGGTGTAGGGTCTAATTTATTGACTATAGAAGGAGTTGAGGTTTTAGGAGGTTGTGAACACCGCATTCTTCCAGATATGATCGAGATTGGTTCTTGGATAGGATTAGCAGCCATGACTAAGTCTGAGATTACGATAAAAAATGTAAGTTGGGATAACCTTGGTGTAATTCCAAATGTTTTCCGTAAACTTGGAATTACTTTAGAGAGAAAGGGAGATGATATATTTATCCCAGCTCATATTGATGGTTACGAAGTAAAAACAGATATTGATGGTTCTATTTTGACCATTGCTGATGCACCTTGGCCTGGTTTTACTCCAGATTTATTGAGCATCATTTTGGTAGTAGCGACTCAAGCCAAAGGTGATGTATTGATACACCAAAAAATGTTCGAAAGCCGTTTGTTTTTCGTAGATAAATTAATAGATATGGGGGCAAAAATCATTTTGTGTGATCCCCATAGAGCGGTAGTTATTGGCCATGATTTCAAATCGCAATTGAAAGCTACTACAATGTCTTCACCAGATATTCGTGCGGGTATTTCGTTATTGATTGCTGCTTTGTCAGCGAAAGGAACGAGCACTATTCAAAATATTGAACAAATTGATAGAGGATACGAG
>CAUPCW010000118.1:0-8985 GCA_963509895.1 uncultured Flavobacterium sp. | reverse complement strand
TCTTCAATGTCTTATATGGTTTAAAACCACACACACTTCGATTCAAGTAAAGACTTCAATGCCTTCTATGTTTTATAATTTTGACGCCCCTTGCGGTTATTTTTTTTTAATTTTGATAAGTTTTTAGTAAAACTTATATGCCCTTCAATGTCTTATATGGTTTAAGCACACAAACACACATACATCGTTTTATTAAAACTTTCATGACTTATATGTTTTTTTTTGAATACCTCTTGTCGTTTTTTACTCTAATTCTCAAAATTGGTTTCAAAATAGTACTTTTGTACCCTGAGTAAACGAAGATGTTTTACTCTAAAAATTGAAGTATTCAGATACCATGCCACAAGAACTCCTATTACAAGTTACTCCCGAAATTGCTGCTAACCAAACGTTACTCCACGATTATTTGTCTCGACAATTAAAAATTTCGGATAAAGAAATTCAGCAGGTTACTATTGTAAAGCGTTCTATTGATGCGCGTCAAAAAGCAATCAAAATCAACTTAAAACTACAGGTTTACCTTAAAGGAGAGCCTTTTTTGGAGCAAAAAATAGAATTACCTGACTATAAAAATGTAGCGAATTTACAAGAAGTGATTGTGGTGGGTGCAGGACCTGCTGGACTTTTTGCAGCACTTCAATTAATAGAACTGGGTTTGAAACCTATAGTTATTGAGCGCGGAAAAGATGTTCGTGGTCGACGCAGGGATTTGAAAGCCATCAACAGAGATCATGTTGTAAACGAAGATTCGAATTATTGTTTTGGAGAAGGAGGTGCCGGAACGTATTCGGATGGAAAATTATACACACGCTCTAAAAAAAGAGGCGATGTCAATCGAATTTTAGAATTATTAGTAGCTTTTGGAGCTACTCCAGATATTTTGGTAGACGCTCATCCACATATTGGAACTAATAAATTGCCGCAAATCATTCAAGATATTAGAGATAAAATAATCGAATGTGGAGGCCAAGTGCTTTTTGAAACTAGAGTTACGGATATTATTATAAAAAATAATGAAGTTCAAGGGGTCAAGACTCAGGATGGAACTATCATTTCAGCCAATAAATTAATATTAGCCACAGGCCATTCCGCTCGTGATATTTTCGAGTTGTTAGATAAAAAGAAAGTTTTTATTGAGGCAAAACCGTTTGCACTTGGAGTTAGAGCCGAACACCCTCAGTCGTTAATAGATAGTATTCAATACAGTTGTGATTATCGAGGAGAACACTTACCACCAGCACCTTATTCAATAGTAAAACAAGTGAATGGTCGCGGGATGTATTCGTTTTGTATGTGTCCAGGCGGCGTAATTGCACCTTGTGCTACTAGCCCTGGTGAAGTGGTAACTAATGGATGGTCTCCTTCCAAAAGAGATCAAAATACCGCTAATTCTGGCATTGTAGTCGAATTGAAGTTAGAGGATTTTAAACCCTTTGAAAAATTTGGAGCACTTGCTGGAATGGAATTTCAAAAAAGTATTGAGCAAAAAGCATGGCAATTGGCGGGGCAGACCCAAAAAGCACCGGCGCAGCGCTTAGTAGATTTTACCCAAAGCAAAACGTCATCCGATATTCCTAAGACGTCTTATGTTCCTGGGACAACATCAGTGGAATTGGGACAGGTTTTTCCTGGATTTTTAACCCAAATTATGCGTCAAGGATTTTCAGAATTTGGAAAATCAATGAAAGGCTATGCTACAAACGAAGCGATTTTGCATGCTCCCGAATCTAGAACCTCTTCGCCTGTGCGAATTCCAAGAGACAATTACACCTTAGAACATCTTCAAATTAAAGGATTGTATCCTTGTGGTGAAGGGGCGGGTTATGCAGGTGGCATTATTTCGGCAGCAATTGATGGGGAAAAGTGTGCTTTGCAAATTGCTGAAGTATTGAAAAATTAAATTTTAGATAGCTTCGAAAGGCAATGTCATTAAAGTTAAGGAAAAATAATCTTGATTTTGTTATTCCGACAAAGGAGGAATCTCACAAGCTGTTCATATTATGTGATTCTTCGTTCCTCAGAATGACAAAAAAAACCTTAACTTAATGTTATTTTGGCACGCCCTGAATATAGTTTAAAGCGATTTATGACGAATACATTTTAATGATCATAACTTATCATTCTTGAAATTTTCCATTGAGTGCCTACTTTTTTCCAAATGGCAACAAATTTAAAGGTGCCCACTTCTTCTTTTCCGTTTTCCATATGTCGGAATTGATGTTGGGCTACTTCAACGGCTCCAAAATCTTTTATAGGATGTACTTCAAGGCTTCCTTTTACTAGCGTTCGAGTAAGTTTGTTTTCGTTTTTGAACATTTTTTCAAAATTGGAAAAAACAGTTTTATACGTTAATAAACCACCGTTGTCTTGGTACCATTCTAAGTCTTCGGTAAACATGGGTTTAAATTTGGACATGTCTTTTTCGTTAAAGGCCTCAAAAAGTTGTGTGTCCATAGCTGCAATTTCATTGTACAACTCTTGTGAAGTAGGGGCTACTTTTTTTTCTTGAGCCTGTGTAGTTGTGATTACAAACATGCTGCAGCATAGGTAAATTAGGAAAGGATTGATTTTCATAAAAACTTATTTTTTAGAATTGGTTTTCATTTCCATATAATCCAAGGTGAGATGTACCATGCTAGTCATGCCTAAAACAAAGCTTCCTTCGTCTATATAAAAATCTGGAGTATGGTGTGAGGGCATATCACTCGCTTTTTTTCCTTTGGGCATTCCGCCAATAAAATAAAACAATCCGGGAATTTTAGCTTGATAAAAGGAGAAGTCTTCAGCTCCAGTTACGGCTTCGGTTAAATAAACATTTTCTTTTCCTGCGGCGGCTTGCAAAGTAGGAAGCATTTGCTCTGTAAGCGAAGGTTCATTATAAGTGATTAATGTTTTTTTAGCAATGTTTACTTGTGCGCTGGCTCCAGCACTTTCGGCTATATTGGTAGCAATGGTTTTGATTCTTCCATGAATGAAATCTTGGGTTTCAGCATCTAAAGTTCGTATAGTGCCACTCAGCGTCAATGATTCAGGGATGATGTTGCTCCGAACTCCCGCATTAATTTGTCCAACGCTTACTACAGCTGCATTTTGGGTTAAGTTTACATTACGACTTACTATAGTTTGTAAGCCTAAAACAATTTGTGAGGCGGTAACAATAGGATCTATCGATTGCCATGGGTAAGCACCATGAGATTGTTTTCCGTTGATTTGTATAGTAAACCAATCTGAGGAAGCCATGGTCCCTTTAGGGCGATACTTAATTTGGCCCACTTCGGTTTGTGCATTAATATGAAGACCAAAAATCACATCTACTTTTGGGTTATTCAAAACGCCTTCTTTCACCATTAACTCAGCGCCACCTTCTTCTCCTTCTGGCGGACCTTCTTCTGCTGGCTGAAAAATGAATTTTACAGTACCTTTAATTTCATTTTTTATAGAGGCTAAAACTTCAGCAGTACCCATCAGCATAGCTACATGTGTATCATGTCCGCAAGCATGCATTACCCCAAGAGCTTGCCCGTTATACTCTCCCATAACTTTGGAAGCAAAAGGCAAGTTGACACGCTCTTTTACTGGAAGCGCATCCATATCGGCTCTAAGTGCTACTACAGGTCCGGGTTTTCCTCCTTTTAGAATGCCAACAACTCCGGTTTTTGCGACTCCTGTTTGCACTTCAATTCCCAAAGAGCGTAAGTGTGCCGCAATTGTTTCGGCGGTTTTAAATTCTCTGTTGCCTAATTCAGGATTTTGATGAAAGTCGCGTCGCCAGTTCACTACTTTTGATTCTAGACTGGCCGCTTTTTGTGAGACTTTAGTTTTTAATGCTTGGTTTTGTGCATGCCCACAAATTGAGGATAGCGCAAAACCTGCGCATAAAAGTGTTTTTTTCATGGGGGTTGGTTTTTGGTTACCAACAAATATAGCGAAATGAGTAGTGAATAGGTTGGTTAGAAGACCAAAAAAAAGCCGATACATCGGCTTTTTTTAGTTTTTAGATTTCAATCGGCTTTTGAATACTTTTTCAAATTTTTCTAACTTAGGTTGAATCACCATTTGGCAATAGGGTTGATTGCTGTTTTTTTCATAATAATTTTGATGACTCTCTTTGGCTTTATAAAAACCTGTAAATGGTTCTAAAGTAGTAACAATAGGACTATTGTAAACTTTTGCTTTGGTCAAAGCTTGAATAATTTGCTGACCCGCTTTTTTTTGTGCTTCATTCTTATAAAATATGGCAGAGCGATATTGAGTGCCCACATCTGCGCCTTGACGGTTCAAAGTTGTGGGATCATGTACCGTAAAAAATACCTTGAAAATTTCATTTAGGTTGGTAACGGTTGGATCGAAAGTGATTTGAACTACTTCGGCAGCTCCAGTTTCACCTGACGAAACGGCTTCGTAACTCGGATTTTTAACAGTTCCTCCTGCAAAACCTGAGACTACTTTCTCAACCCCCATTAGGTTTTCATATACCGCTTCAACACACCAGTAGCAACCGCCTGCTAGTACTATGGTATCCGTCTTTGGGGTGCTTGTGTTTGTTTCTGTTTTCTTTTGCGCAAAACCAAAAGTAGTTACCAAAAGACCAAGGAGCATTATTTTTTTCATAGGGTGAGTTTATTTAGTGTCAGGAACAAAATCTAAAGAAATAGCATTCATACAATAGCGTTTTCCGGTAGGAGCTGGTCCATCATCAAAAAGATGACCCAAATGACTATCGCAGCGACCACAATTGGCTTCTATACGTTGCATACCATACGAGTTATCAGCTTTGAAAGTAATGCTCTCTTTGTTTTCTTGTTCAAAAAAACTGGGCCATCCACAACTACTTACGAATTTTTGATTGGATTGAAATAAAAGATAACCGCAAGCGGCGCAGTAATAGGTGCCTTTGGTTTCCGAATTCCACATCGTTCCGGTAAAAGCTCTTTCGGTATCGGCCTCTCTAGCTACCGCATACAAATCAGGGGAGAGTATTTTTTTCCACTCTGAATTTGGAATAGTTATTTTTTTGGTGTCCGTGTTAGAGTAATAAGGATTCTCGGTTTTGTGAAGGATTTCTTTCATAATTGATGTTTTAGATGGTTTTGAATTCGATGAGGTGGTTTGACCACAAGCCTGAAAAAGAAAGCTGTTTATAGCAAGGAGTAGAAAGAGTTGTTTTTTCATTTATTTAGCTTTTAAAAGTTGATGGTAAAAGTATAGAGTAGGTACGTCAACAATTGTCATAGGGTTTACAGTAACGGTTGTTTTGTAGTAAATTTAACTTTTGTTCATCTTTATTCTTGTTTTATGGTAACATTATCTCAAAATAATCAATAATCTTGAAGTATAAAATGCTTTTTTATACTTTTGAAGGCAATCAAAAGGCAATAGATATTTTCTTGGCTGAACCATCAAAATACGCTAGAATATATTTGAAAACTATATATTTAATCAACTGAATTGCCTAGTCAAAGATACAAAAGTACAGATTTGTAGCAGCAGGTGATAGGAGTCTCCAATTCATCAAAATAAAATGTATCAACAAAACGAAAGACAACGTTAAAGCCCCCTGTTTTTCTAATCATTTTTGTACTTTTGACCAGTAATATCACTTATGGAAGAAGAAAAAGTTATCTTAGTCAACGAATTAGACGAACCCATCGGTCTAATGCCTAAATTAGAAGCCCATCAAAAAGCAAGGCTACATCGTGCTTTCTCGGTTTTTATCTTGAATGATAAAAAAGAAATCATGTTGCAACAAAGAGCCCAACATAAGTACCATTCGCCTTTGCTTTGGACCAATACTTGTTGTAGCCATCAACGAGAAGGGGAAACCAATGTGCAAGCCGGTAATCGACGCTTGTTTGAAGAAATGGGTTTCAAAACCGAAATCAAAGAGTTGTTTCATTTTATTTATAAAGCACCTTTTGATAACGGTTTAACCGAGCACGAATTAGATCATGTAATGTTAGGCTATTATAATGATGCTCCCGAAATTAATCCTGATGAGGTAGAAAATTGGAAATGGATGAAGATTGAAGAAGTAAAAAGCGATATGGTAATCCATCCGGAAATATATACTGTATGGTTCAAAATTATATTTGATGAATTTTATCACTTTTTAGAAGATCACACCATTTAGATTTTATAATAATAATCAAAAAAAAGCCTCATGAGAGTAACCATATCCCGAAAAGCACACTTTAATGCCGCACATCGTTTGTATCGAAAAGATTGGACTTTTGAACAAAACAACGCCGTTTTTGGGAAATGCAATAATCCTAATTTTCACGGTCATAACTACGAGTTGATTGTAAGTGTCACTGGCGAAATAGATCCTGAAACGGGTTATGTAATGGATGTTAAATTTTTGACAGACATAATAAAGGCAGAAGTAGAAGATAAAATGGATCACAAAAATTTGAATTTAGACGTCCCCGAATTTGAAAATCTTAATCCTACGGCAGAAAATATTGTAGTGGTAATTTGGAATAAAGTAAGGGCCAAAATAAAAACAGATTTAGACTTAGAAGTGATACTTTACGAAACCCCTCGTAATTTTGTAACTTATAGAGGAGAATAATAAATAAAAATGCAATTTTTTACCTATTGCAATTGATACAAGTTGAAAATACATCTGACTCGGGAAATTACATAGGAGAAAAACCGTTAGTTATTTGTTTTTAGCCCAAATATAATAAGTCAGGTTGCACAGTACTATCCTGTAGTTTTAGAGATCAATATCAAAATTGTATCGATTTAGGATCAGTAGTAATGAGTGTTAGTAGTGATTCAGTAAATTCACATGATGCATTCGCCAACCGATACGAATTGCCTTATATGTTTTTATCTGATGCGATAAGAAAATTATTCTAGGTTCCCTCAGGGTTGTTAGGAATTATTCCTAGGTGGGTAACTTTTGTTGTTGATAAGCAAGCGAAAATGATTTTGATTTTTGATAATAGTATCAATGCTACGAAACATGAACAAAAAGCGGTAGAGTCAATTAAAAAAAATAGTATCACAAAACAATAAAATAATAGCAATTCAAACTACCTGAATTAATTATATTTGTTAAAAAAAAATGAAATTAAAACTATATCCTTTGCAATTCGAACCCATACTTAAAGAACGTATTTGGGGCGGCGAAAAACTAAAAACCATTTTAAATAAACCAATTGTTTCCTCAATAACAGGAGAAAGTTGGGAATTATCTACTGTCGAGGGAGATTGTAGTGTGATTGCCAATGGCGATTTAAAAGGAACTTCGTTGATGGAAATTATCGAAAAACAACCTCTAGAAATATTAGGAACTCGCGTTTTTCATAAGTTTGGAAAACAGTTTCCGTTGCTTTTTAAATTTTTAGACGCCCGTGAGGATTTGTCCATTCAAGTGCATCCCAATGATGCATTGGCTAAAAAAAGGCACAATTCCTTTGGTAAGACCGAAATGTGGTATGTCATGCAGGCCGACCCAAATTCACGCTTGATTGTTGGCTTCAAAGAAGATTCCAATCCAACAGAATACCTTCAAAAACTGGAAAGCAAAGAACTATTGATAATTTTGGACACGAAAGAAGTTCAAAAAGGTGACGTATTCTTTTTGGAAACCGGTACGGTTCATGCAATAGGCGCAGGTTTAGTGATTGCCGAAATCCAGCAGACTTCTGATATAACGTATCGTTTATACGACTTTGATCGCAAAGACGCACAAGGAAACACTAGAGAATTACATGTTGATTTAGCATTAGAGGCTATTAATTATAAGAAAGTGGATACCCAGAAGGAGTATTCTAAAACGAATAATCATTCCAATGTGGTAGTAGATTGTCCTTATTTCACCACCAACTTGATTCCTCTCGATGGGAAAATGAATATAACAAAAAGTGATGAATCATTTACAGTATACATGGTAGTCGAAGGAGATTGTGCTATTAAAATTGATGAAGTAGATTATGGCTATAAAACGGGAGATACCGTTTTGATTCCTGCTGCACTACAGTCGTTTACCATAAGCGGAAAGGCTTCTATTTTAGAAATTTACATTTCATAGTTCGTAATCAAAAGATTATGTGTACTTTTGCAAACGCAAATTTTAGTACACTATATAAATTAAAAAAAAATGGCAAACGTTAAGAATTTAAAGAAAGACATCAACTACGTTTTAGGAGATATTATTGAGGCAGTTTACTTGTATGAATTAACAACTACAGGAAAACCAACAGAAGAAACTAACGCTTTAATTGACGAAGCTATTGCTGCTTTTGATGTTTTGATCGCAAAAGTGAACCAAAAAAATGTGGAAAGTAAAAAAGCACATTTCAAACAAATTAATTTGGAGTTAGAACAAACTGCAAATCAATTGATTGCTAAAATCAACGAATTGTAGATAAAAAAAAGTCTGAATTTGTTTTGGAAAATTCAAATTCAGACTTATATTTGCACCCGAAATAAGACGCCAGCGTAGCTCAGTCGGCTAGAGCAGCTGATTTGTAATCAGCAGGTCGTGGGTTCGAGTCCCTCCGCCGGCTCTAAATAAAACCATTTAAGTAATTAGGTGGTTTTTTTGTTTTTATGCATTGCTGTTGGTTTGATTTTTGCTAAAAACTTTCAAGATTTGTTTTGTAAAATTGAATTATGTATTTATATTTGCACCCGAAATAAGACGCCAGCGTAGCTCAGTCGGCTAGAGCAGCTGATTTGTAATCAGCAGGTCGTGGGTTCGAGTCCCTCCGCCGGCTCTAAACAAAAACCATCTAAGAAATTAGATGGTTTTTTGTTTTTAGTGGTTTTTGACAAATGGGTTGATTGTAGTTGGTGTTTTTAGAAAACAAACATATGAAGCGACCAGGCGCTATATAAAGGACTTGTTTCTTTTTTTTGGAGCTATTTCCGGCTGTTCGCTATATCTTTTGTGGCGAACCCCGCCCCAAGAGGATGCCGCTTCCATCCGGGCTAGGGCAGTATCATTCATAAGAGCCAATCATTAATTTGATT
>CAUPCW010000117.1:0-9017 GCA_963509895.1 uncultured Flavobacterium sp. | reverse complement strand
TTATCACGAAAGGCGGAGGGAAAAGACCCGATGAAACCTTAGCAACCCTTTACTTTTTTAAAGAAGGTGCTACATTCTACCAAGCATAGCGCGGATAGATAACAACAAAATACAGTCTCGTATTTTTTCAAACCCCTTTCCCGATACATTTTTAAATAATTGAATGAGCGCATCATTGCCGCTTTTTTGGCATCAACGTTCCCGCTGTACGCTATATCTTTTTTTATTTTACCCTGTCAGGGTTTTGAACCCTGACAGGGTAAAATAAAAAAAGGATGCCGCTTCCATCGGGGCTAAAGAGTTGGCAATAGGCCTATTTAGAAACAAAAAAGCAATGTATTTCCTCAAACTAGAGGAGTAACAGAAAATATAAATTTAAAAAAAGCTTTGCGCCTTAGCGTCTTAGTAAAAAATAAAATATAATGTCAGAAGATTTAAAAGATACGATAGGAGTTCCCCCTTCGGTGGCTAGGGGGCTTATTTGGGAAGCTATTAAAAAAAGAATTCTCGTGCTCGATGGAGCGATGGGAACGATGTTGCAACGCTACAATTTCTCCGAAGAAGATTTTCGTGGCGAACGATTCAAAGATTTTCCGCATCCGTTAAAAGGGAACAATGATTTATTGTCCCTCACGCAACCACAGGCCATCAAAGCCGTGCACGCTGCCTATTTTGAAGCAGGAGCCGATATCGTAGAAACCAACACTTTCTCAGGAACGACTATCGGAATGGCCGATTATCACTTAGAGGATTTGGTATACGAACTCAACTACGAATCTGCCAAACTAGCCCGTGAAGTAGCCGATGCATTCACCGCCAAAAATCCAGACCAACCGCGTTTTGTAGCGGGTTCCATCGGACCCACGAACAGAACCGCGAGTATGTCACCCGATGTGAATGACCCGGGATACCGTGCCGTAACTTTTGATGATTTACGCATCGCTTACAAACAACAAGTCGAAGCCTTGTTGGATGGTGGTTCTGACATTCTTTTGGTAGAAACTATTTTCGATACCTTGAATGCCAAAGCCGCACTTTTTGCCATCGAAGAAGTCAAAGAAGAACGCCACATCGATGTACCGATTATGGTTTCAGGGACTATCACTGATGCTTCAGGAAGAACCCTTTCTGGACAAACCGTTGAGGCTTTCTTGATTTCGGTTTCGCACATTCCGTTGTTGAGTGTAGGATTCAATTGCGCTTTGGGTGCCGATTTGCTCAAGCCGTATTTGCAAACTTTGTCGCATAACACCTCCTTCAATATTTCGGCACATCCTAATGCAGGTTTGCCTAATGCTTTTGGAGAATACGACGAAACACCAGAGGAAATGCAAGCGCAAATTCGTTCTTATTTAGAAGACAATTTAATCAACATCATAGGAGGCTGCTGCGGTACCACCCCAGAACACATCAAATTAATTGCCGATATCGCCAAGGAGTATAAACCTAGGGTTTCTACTGCGGTGATATAGTGAATATGTTCCTGCAAGGTTTTTTTTAACCTTGTAGGTATTTAATTTAATAGACCTACAAGGTTTTGTAAACCTTGCAGGAGGGCAGAGAAAATTTAGTTGTCCAGCTAGCGCGAGCGTCCCGCTCGTGCATATAATATAGGGAAGGAAAATATTTTTAAGAAAAAGAATAAGCACGAGTGGGACGCTCGCGCTAGCAGCATAAAAGTTCCGTAGGAACGACTCATTTTGTAGCAACGGATTTTAATCCGTTGGATGTAAGAGGGAAATTCATTCCGTTAGAATTAAAAGAAGGTAATAAATGGAAATACAAGGAGATAATAATTATGTATTGGCGGTAAAGCAAATAAAAACGGCAATTTTAAAAAGTCGTTATGAAGCTGCTGCGCTTGCCAATAAAGAATTGTTGAAATTGTATTTTGGAATTGGGCAATACGTATCATTTCATAGCCGGAACAAAAATTGGGGAAAAGGTGCCATTGATAGTATTTCGAGTTTGTTGCAACAAGAACTTCACGGATTGAGAGGTTTTTCGGCTACGAACATTAGAAATATGCGTATTTTTTATGAAGAATGGGAATGTATGCAACCCTTTTTGATAGACAAAAAAGAACCTCTTTTTCAATTTTCGGAAGAAGAGTTAAATCGGCAGTTGCCGTCTGCCGAATTGAAAAACCAAAATCGTCAGTTGCCAACTGACGATTTGAATAATAGTTTTCTAATTCAGCAGTTGCCAACTGCTGAATTAGAAAATGAATGGGTGGAATTGTTTTTGAAAGTTCCATTTACGCAGCATCGTCTTATAATTCGAGGAGCGGAAGTTACGGAAGAGCGTGTTTTTTATATCCAAAAAGTGGCAACCGAGTTTTGGAGTTTTGAAACTTTAAAACACCATTTAAAGTCGGATTTGTATCAACGACAAGGAAAATTGGCCTCAGCTAGCGCGAGCGTCACGCTCGTGCACATACTATAGGCAGGAAAAATATTTTTAAGAAAGAAGAATAAGCACGAGCGGGACGCTCGCGCTAGCAGCATAAAAGTTCCATAGGAACGACCCATTTTGTAGCAACGGATTTTAATCCGTTGGGATGTAAGAGCGAAATTCATTCCGTTGTGAATTATAAAAACGGAACCGTTTCATTGAAACAAAAATGGTGTTGTATTACACAATGCCCGCGTGAGGGATAGTAGTGGAGCTCTTTTTTCTTGATTTTTTTATCAAGAAAAAAAGCGGGAACGGATAGCCCGGCCCTTGGGACACGCCCAAAATAAAAAGAAAACCCAGTTTAGTTTTATAAACGAGCTGGTGATAAAATATAGAATAGAAAATCACTTAGTAGCTAAGCTACTTAGCAACTGAGTAACTCAAAATAAAGAAATGGCAGAGAAAAGAAGAAACCTAGTATTATCAGGATTGGAACCCTTAATCATCACGCCGGAAAGCGTATTTGTGAATGTGGGGGAACGAACCAATGTGACGGGTTCGCGAAAATTTCTTCGATTGATAAAGGAAGAGAAATACGATGAGGCGCTGGATATTGCGCGCCAACAAGTAGAAGGTGGCGCACAGATTATCGATATCAATATGGACGAAGGGATGTTGGATGGCGAATATGCTATGACCAAATTCCTGAATCTGATTGCCGCCGAACCAGATATTTCGCGTGTGCCGATTATGATTGACAGCTCGAAATGGGAAATCATTGAGGCCGGTTTGAAAGTGGTGCAAGGGAAATGTGTCGTGAATTCGATTTCTTTGAAAGAAGGCGAGGAGCGATTCATTCATCACGCGAACTTAATTAAACGTTATGGTGCGGCGGTGATTGTGATGGCTTTTGACGAAGTAGGTCAGGCCGATAATTACGAAAGACGTATCGAAATTTGTCAGCGTTCGTATGATATTTTGGTGAACAAAGTACATTTTCCACCACAAGATATCATCTTCGATTTGAATATTTTTCCCGTGGCAACGGGAATGGAAGAACACCGCTTGAATGCCTTGGATTTCTTTAGAGGAACCAAATGGGTTCGCGAAAATTTACCACACGCACATATTAGTGGTGGAGTGAGTAATGTGTCGTTTTCGTTTAGAGGAAATGATGTGGTGAGAGAGGCGATGCACTCGGTTTTCTTGTACCACGCGATTCAAAACGGAATGACGATGGGAATTGTAAACCCAGAGATGTTATCAATTTACGATGAGATTCCAAAAGATTTATTGGAACACGTTGAAGATGTAATTTTGAACCGTCGCGACGATGCTACAGAGCGTTTGCTGGATTTTGCTGAAAATGTAAAAGGAGACGGCTCCAAAACAAATGAAGCGGTAATACAAGAATGGCGTAATGGAACCGTACAGGAAAGAATCACACACTCTTTGGTAAAAGGAGTGGATGCTTTTATAGAAATTGATGTGGAAGAAGCTCGATTGGCTGCCACAAAACCAATAGAAGTAATCGAAATCAACTTGATGACAGGAATGAATGTCGTGGGAGATTTGTTTGGTTCTGGAAAAATGTTTTTGCCGCAGGTAGTAAAGTCAGCACGTGTGATGAAAAAAGCTGTTGCGTATTTGTTGCCCTTTATTGAAGCCGCAAAGCAAGTTGGAGACAAATCTGGTAACGGAAAAATCCTGATGGCAACCGTAAAAGGGGATGTACACGATATTGGAAAAAATATTGTTTCGGTGGTATTGGCTTGTAATAATTATGAGATTGTCGATTTGGGTGTGATGGTGCCTCCAGAAAAAATTATCGCAGCAGCTATTGAACACGAAGTGGATATTATTGGCTTGAGTGGATTGATTACGCCGTCTTTGGACGAAATGGTGTATCTCGCTAAGGAATTGGATAAAAGAGGACTGAAAATTCCAGTAATGATTGGTGGTGCGACAACTTCGCGCGCGCATACCGCGGTGAAAATTGCGCCTCAATACAGAGAAACGGTAATTCACGTAAACGATGCTTCGAGAGCGGTGACCGTAGCGGGTAATTTATTGGACCATAACCGAAAAATTTATGCTAGCGATATTCGTGCAGAATACGATGCGTTTAGAGAAACATTCTTGAATCGTTCACGAGATAAAAATTTCTTGTCTATAGAGGAAGCTAGAAAAAATAAATTGCAATTGGATTGGGATAATTTTACCCCTGTACAACCTAAAGTAATTGGCAAACAAATTGTAGAAGTTGCGTTAGAAACATTAGTGCCTTATATCGATTGGACGCCATTTTTCAGAACGTGGGAATTATTCGGCAAGTATCCTGCAATTTTAACTGATGAAGTTGTGGGTGAACAAGCCACTTCGGTTTTTGCGGATGCGCAAGCAATGCTGAAAGTTATTTTGGAGGAGAAAAAGTTAACCGCAAAAGGCGTTTACGGAATTTTCCCTGCGAATCAAATCAATGATGATGATATCGAATTGAAAGATGAAAACGGAAATCCATTGCAAACATTCTTGAGTTTACGACAACAATCTCAGAAAACTAAAGGAGCGCCAAACATCGCTTTGTCTGATTTTATTGCACCAAAAGAAAGTGGGAAAGTGGATTATATGGGAGCCTTTTGTGTGACTACTGGTTTTGGAGTAGACGAATGGGCTGCCGAATTTGAGGCAGCATTAGACGATTATAATTCGATTATGGTGAAGGCGTTGGCCGACCGTTTTGCAGAGGCATTTGCTGAATATTTACACGAAAAAGTCCGTAAAGAAATTTGGGGCTATGCCGCTGATGAGGCGTTAAGCAAAGAAGATTTGATTGAAGAATCGTATAAAGGAATCCGTCCAGCACCAGGATATCCAGCTTGTCCAGACCATTTAGAGAAACCGACTATTTGGAAATTATTAAACGTTGAAGAAGAAATCGGTGTGACTTTGACGGAAAGTATGGCGATGTGGCCAGCTTCATCCGTTTCTGGTTACTATTTTGGAAATCCAGAGAGCAAGTATTTCGGACTAGGTAAAATCAAAGAAGACCAAGTAATTGATTACGCCAAACGAAGAAATGTTTCGACCGATGTAGCAATGAAATGGTTGAATCCGAATATAGCTGATTAAAAGCCCCCTAGCCCCCGAAGGGGGAACTCCAAACTTTGTAAATAAAAAGGAGTTAGGAGTAGCTTGTTGGTTTAAGAGATTTGAATAAAATAAAAAGCATTATTATAAATGACTCTTTAGTTTTTCATTAATAGATTTAGAGAGAAATAAATCCTGATCACCCCTATCAGGAATTCCCCCTTCGGGGGCTAGGGGGCTGACTATGAAAGTAACACAACATATAGAAAACGCCAAAGGAGAAACTTTGTTTTCTTTTGAAATTATTCCGCCACAAAAAGGCAAAAGCATTCAGGAATTATACGATAACATCGACCCGTTGATGGAGTTCAAGCCACCATTTATTGATGTGACCACTTCTCGTGAAGAGTTTATCTACGTAAATAAAGGGAATGGATTATTAGAAAAGAAGTTGACAAGAATGCGTCCAGGTACTTTGGGTATTTGTGCTTCAATCAAACATAAATATAATGTAGACACGGTGCCGCACGTACTTTGTGGAGGTTTTACGAAAGAAGAAACAGAATATTTGTTGGTGGATTGTCATTACTTAGGTATTGATAATGTGATGGCTTTGCGTGGTGATGCGATGAAAGACGAGCAATCGTTTGTACCAACCAATGGAGGCAATAAATATGCTTCCGATTTAGTAAGCCAAATTTATCAATTGAACCAAGGGAAGTATTTGCACGAAGTAATGGACATTGATAATAAAGCCGATTTTTGTATTGGTGTAGCGGGTTATCCTGAGAAGCATTTGGAATCCCCATCTTTGCAAACCGATTTGAAGCGTCTTAAAGAAAAAGTAGAAGCAGGAGCGGATTATGTCGTTACTCAAATGTTTTTTGATAATGCTAAATATTTCGAATTCGTAGCCAAAGCCAGAGAAATGGGCATTACAGTTCCAATTATTCCTGGGATAAAACCGATTGCGGTAGAAAGACATTTACAAGTGTTGCCACAAATTTTCCGTATTGATTTGCCAGAGGATTTAATTGATGCTGTTGAGAAATGTAAAAACAACGCAGAAATTCGCCAAGTAGGAATCGAATGGGCAATTCAGCAATCTATAGAATTAAAAGCCGCAGGAGTTCCTGTTTTGCATTACTATTCTATGGGAAAATCAGAAAACATCAGGCAAATCGCCAGTCAGATTTTTTAATAAAAGGATTATATTATTTCAATTTGAAGTACTCGATGAGCTTTTGGCTTGTCGGGTATTTTTTTTGATTTGTTTTGAAAATAATTATCTAAGGGTTAAATTTTTATTTTCTTCTGATAATATTACCCAAGAGTTCTACATTTGCAGTTCCAAAAAGGGTTGTTCTTTTTGGCTAAAACTTACTTCTCAATGAGTCTAAAAATAAAAATCAACAGAATAAGAAGAAGCGTTATGCAAAGCCTAACAAGTGGTTTAGGCAACTCTTCGAATGTAAATAAAGGAACAATTGATCCCTTAGAAGTTAAAAGAGTCTTGATTTCGAGACCCAATCATCGTTTAGGAAATTTGTTGCTAATTACGCCTTTGGTTCAAGAAGTACAGACGCTTTTCCCGAATGCAACTATTGATATTTTTATTAAAGGGAATCTTGGTTCCATTGTTTTTGAAAATTTTACACATGTAAATCAGATTATTCGTTTGCCTAAAAAGCATTTTGACGAATTAGGAAACTATATGAAGGGCTGGTTGAAACTGAAGAAAAACAAGTACGATTTGGCCATCAATGCAGATAAAAATTCTTCGTCAGGTCGTTTGTCTATTCAACTTGTAGCTGCTAAATTCAAATGTTTTGGGGAACAAGCTACCGATCTTTCCAGTCAATTTTCTGACTATACTCATATTGCAAAATATCCTGTGTATGATCTGCGTTATTTTCTTGCTTCGGTAGGGATGAAAGTGCCTAGTACTCCAATTCCTAATTTGCTTTTGCAATTAAGTACTGAAGAACTAGCTACAGGCAAAGCACTTTTGGATGCCATTGTTCCAGCATCTAAAAAAACGATTTGTCTTTTCACTTTTGCTACTGGTGCTAAATGTTATTCGGTGGAATGGTGGGCCGTTTTTTATGAAAGAATTTTAAAAGAATTTCCAGACTACAATATTTTGGAAGTGTTGCCTGTAGAAAATGTATCGCAAATACATTTTGCTGCGCCAACCTATTACAGTAAAGATATTAGAGAAATCACAGCATTTTTTAAAAATACAGCTGTTTTTGTGGGCGCTGATAGCGGAATGATGCACTTGGCTAGCGCAGCGCAATTACCAGTAGTAGGCCTATTTTCAGTTACCAAAACAGATAAATATGCACCTTACGGGACAAAAAGTGTCGCAATCAATACCAACGAAACTTCTATTGAGGATTGGATTCAAGCGATAAAAGTTAGTTTGGAGTAATTAGTGAATAGTACTTAGTCCTTAGCAGTTAGTCCTTAGTTTTTTTGCTATACACTAAGGACTAATCACTAATTACTAGGGACTAACCACTACTTCGTAATTTCCCTAAATACCGCTTCTAAGTTTTTGTTTTTCTGGTTGAGTTGTAGGGTTTTTAAACCATTGTCGTGGGCAAAATCAAATACCGTTGGACGCATATCTTGACTCGATAAAAAAGTCAGTTCCCATAGATAATCACTGTTTTTGATGAATGATTTTAAATGTGGAATGGTATTGATTTGGTCTTCGGTTACTTTCAAATCAAACTCTACTTCTATGATTTGTTCTTTGTCGGCTGCAATCAAAACTTCTAATTTTTTGTCAGCAACTATTTTTCCTTTATCAATAATAATGACACGGTCGCAGATTGCTTCTACTTCTTGCATAATATGAGTAGACAGAAAAACGGTTTTGTCTTTCCCTACGTTTTTAATCACATTTCTTATTTCGACCAATTGATTAGGATCTAAACCAGTAGTAGGCTCGTCAAGAATGAGTACTTCTGGATTGTGCAATAATGCATTGGCTAATCCCACACGCTGGCGGTATCCTTTGGAGAGTTGCCCTATTTTTTTATGACTTTCGGGCGTTAATCCTGTCAATTCAATTACTTCTTGAATACGAGAGGAGGGTACTTTGTACAGATCGGCGTTGAAAGCCAGATATTCTCTAACATACAAATCCAAATACAACGGATTGTGCTCTGGTAAATAACCAATGATTTTTTGTACTTCTTTGGTGTCCGAAATGACATTTTTATCGTTTACTAGTGCTTCACCTTCATCAGCCGCTAGGTAAGTGGTCAATATTTTCATCAAAGTAGATTTTCCCGCACCATTTGGACCTAAAAAACCAACGATTTCTCCTTTTTTTACAGAAAAAGTAATCGAGTCTAATGCTTTTTGAGCACCATAGTTTTTTGATAAATTTGTAACTTCTATAGACATAAGAATGGTTTTGTTGCAAAAGTAAACAGAAAAACCAAGCTATGGAAGTTTCTTTGGGTAGTATGAAAAAATATTGAGGTATTTTGTTTTTTGCTGGAGATCAATTTATC
>CAUPCW010000116.1:0-9123 GCA_963509895.1 uncultured Flavobacterium sp. | reverse complement strand
CCATTACAAGTCCGCAGTGACCATCCTATAAAACACAGTCGCCATTAAAGCTTCCTTACGGTCGCTTCACTGTCTCCTTGTTTTATTAGTCTGTTCACTTTACGGGCTTTCCATTACTATCCCTAGCAGAAAAAAAATACTTAACACAATCCTATTACCAATGAACAACGAAGAAAAAATATCTAGAACCCCGTTTCCAAATTCCAAAAAAGTATACATAGACGGAGAAATTCATCCCATAAAAGTAGCCATGCGTGAAATTTCGCTCGCAGATACTAAAATGTCAAATGGCAGAATAGAAAAGAATCCACCGGTAACCGTTTACGACACTTCAGGCCCTTTTACAGATCCTAATTTTGAAATTGATATTCGCAAAGGATTGCCACGCATCCGCGAACAATGGATTTTAGACCGAAATGATGTAGAAGAATTAACCGAAATCTCCTCCGAATACGGAAAATCCCGTTTGAATGATGAAAAGTTAGATCACTTGCGCTTCGAATATTTACACAAACCCGTGCGCGCCAAAAAAGGAGCCAATGTTACTCAATTACATTACGCCAAACAAGGCATTATCACTCCCGAAATGGAATACATCGCCATTCGAGAGAACCAAAAATATGAGCAAATTGAATCTCAAACAAAAGCAATGCAATGCCAACATAAAGGAGATAGCTGGGGCGCAAACACTCCCTCACCTTCGGGGAGGGCTGGGGTGGGGCCAATTACAGCCGAATTTGTTCGTAGCGAAGTAGCAAGAGGGCGAGCTATTATCCCCAACAACATCAACCATCCCGAAAGCGAACCAATGATTGTAGGACGTAATTTTTTAGTAAAAATTAACGCCAATATTGGCAACAGCTCAGTTACCTCATCAATCGAAGAAGAGGTGGAAAAAGCCGTTTGGGCTTGCCGTTGGGGTGCTGATACTATTATGGATTTATCTACAGGAAAAAACATTCACGAAACCAGAGAATGGATTATTCGTAATTCCCCTGTTCCCATCGGTACGGTGCCTATTTATCAAGCTTTAGAAAAAGTAAACGGTGTAGCCGAAGATTTGACTTGGGAAGTTTTCCGCGACACCTTAATAGAACAAGCAGAACAAGGCGTTTCTTATTTCACCATTCACGCTGGTGTTTTATTACGTTACATTCATTTAACGGCTAATCGCGTTACCGGAATTGTTTCTCGCGGCGGTTCTATTATGGCCAAATGGTGTTTGTTCCACCATAAAGAAAACTTTTTGTATACGCATTTCGAAGAGATTTGCGAAATTATGAAACAATACGACGTTGCTTTTTCATTGGGTGACGGATTACGTCCAGGTTCTATAGCAGATGCCAACGATGTTGCACAATTCGCCGAATTAGAGACTTTGAGCGAACTAACAAAAATCGCTTGGAAACACGACGTTCAAGTATTTATTGAAGGTCCTGGTCACGTACCTATGCATATGATTAAAGAAAATATGGACAAGCAATTAAAACATTGTGACGAAGCTCCATTTTACACTTTGGGTCCATTAACCACTGATATTGCCCCAGGTTACGACCACATTACTTCTGCCATTGGAGCCGCTATGATTGGCTGGTACGGTTGCGCTATGCTGTGTTATGTAACACCAAAAGAACACCTTGGATTGCCCAACAAAAAAGATGTAAAAGATGGTGTGATTACTTATAAAATTGCTGCACACGCAGCCGATTTAGCCAAAGGACATCCCGGTTCACAATACCGTGATAATGCTTTGAGCAAAGCCCGTTTCGAATTCCGTTGGGAAGACCAGTTCAACTTATCATTAGATCCAGATACTGCTAGAGAATTTCACGATGAAACCTTGCCTGCTGATGGTGCAAAAGTGGCTCACTTCTGCTCGATGTGTGGACCAAAATTCTGCTCCATGAAAATTTCTCAAGAAATTCGTGACGTTGCCGAAGCCGAGAAAGGAATGGCTGCAAAATCAGAAGAGTTTATTGAACAGGGAAAAGAAATTTATATTTAAGACGAGAGAATAGACAAAAGAATATAGAGAATAGACCTAAATCACAGTCTATTTTCTATGTTCTATACTCTTTTTTCCTTTTCAGAATCTAATCAAAAATGATTGTAATCACAAGTCCAATTCAAATAGCAAACGAAATCAACACCATACACGCACTCTTTGAGAACGGATTGAAGTTACTACACATTCGGAAACCTGATTTTTCAGAAACAGAAATGAAAACATTTGTATCAAAAATAAAAACAGCTTTCAGACACCAATTAGTTTTGCATAGTCATCATCAATTAGCGCTAGAATTTGGAATTGATCGCATTCATTTTACAGAAAAAAACAGAGTCGCAACATCCGAAGAGCATTTAAAAAAGTGGAAAGAAAAAAAATTCAGCCTCTCCACCTCTATTCATCAAATGTCCGATTTTGAAGAGCTGTCAAGTGTTTTTGATTACGCATTTTTTGGTCCTGTTTTCGAAAGTATCTCAAAACCCAATTATGTTTCAAATCTGGATTTCAAAAAAGAATTAGAACAAAGAAAAAATAACAAAACCGCATTGATTGCCCTAGGAGGAATTACATCCGAAAATATCAAAACTGCATTAGCATTTGGCTTTGATGATATAGCTCTTTTAGGCAGTATTTGGAACAACAACCATTCAATAGAAAATTTTAAACTATGTCACGACCTTTTGTAGTAAGCATTGCAGGCTTAGATCCTTCAGCAGGAGCGGGAGTTTTGGCAGATGTAAAGACGTTCGAACAACATCAAGTGTATGGCTTTGCTATTAGTACTGCAAATACCATTCAAACCGAAAATGAATTTGTAGCCATACAATGGACGGATTTGGATTTTGTTTTGCAATCTGTTCAAACAATATTTAATACTTACAATATAAAAGCCGTAAAAATTGGAATTGTACCTTCTTTGGCATTTTTAAAAGAAGTTGTTTTTCTGATAAAAAAGATTTCGCCAGAAACAAAAATAGTTTGGGACACCGTTTTAAAATCGACAACAGAATTCGATTTTTTAACTATTGAAAACCAAACTACTTTGATTGAAATACTTAAAGAAATTCATTTAATTACCCCCAATTACGATGAGATTTTACAATTATCTTCTAAAGAAATTAATGCAGAAACTACAGCAATGCAACTCTCCAAATACTGTCCCGTTTTACTAAAAGGTGGTCATAAGCCCGATGAAATTGGCTTTGATTATTTATACCTAGAAAATGATTTTTTTCGTTTTCGTCCAAAAACTAAAAAAATCATTTTCGAAAAACATGGTTCGGGCTGTGTTTTGTCATCAGCGATTACAGCAAATCTAGCCATAGGACAAAACCTAAAAACGGCTTGCGAAAATGCAAAAACCTACACAGAGAACTATTTATTGTCAACTCCCTCTAAATTAGGACATCATTATGTATAACAAACTACAATACATCTCTCAAGGAGACACAGTTAAAGAACAATTGTACAATATTCATCAAGCCTTAGATCATGGATGTGATTGGATTCAGTTGCGATTTAAGAATCAAAAAACAAACAAATCTTTTGCATTGGCCGAAGCCGTACATTTTTTGTGTGAAGAATACTTAGCGAACTTTATCGTCAACGATGATGTCCATTTAGCCGAACATATGGCTGCCGATGGCGTTCATCTTGGACTTACTGATATGAGTATTCCTGAAGCCAGAACTATTTTGGGGAATACAAAAATTATTGGTGCCACTGCCAATACACTGGAACACGTGGTCAATCATATCAATAATGGTTGTGATTACATAGGTTTAGGTCCTTATCAATTTACCAAAACTAAAGCTAATTTAAGTCCCATTTTAGGACTACGAGGTTATCAATCGATACTAAATCAATTGAATCCAAAACAAAAAGAAACCCCTATTTATGCTATTGGAGGCATAACGCTAGAAAATGTAGAAGGACTTATGACTACTGGCATTCACGGCATCGCAGTATCAGGAATCATTACCCATAGTGATCACAAAAGCAAAATAATAACTGAACTTAACGAAAAATTATATAGCCATGTCATTATTTAAAATAGGAGATAAAACCTTCCAATCCCGCTTGTTTTTAGGAACAGGAAAATTTGGTTCAAACACCGAAATGGAAGCGGCAATTTTAGCATCAGAAAGCGAATTGGTGACAGTAGCACTAAAACGTATCGATTTAGCAAAAGAAACCGATGCTATTTTAGCCCATCTCAAACATCCCAGAATTAATTTATTACCCAACACTTCTGGTGCACGCAATGCAAAAGAAGCCATTTTTGCAGCACAATTAGCCAGAGAAGCTTTGGAAACCAATTGGCTCAAACTCGAAATCCATCCGGATCCAAGATATCT
Source organism: uncultured Flavobacterium sp. (assembly GCA_963509895.1). Taxonomy (GTDB): domain Bacteria; phylum Bacteroidota; class Bacteroidia; order Flavobacteriales; family Flavobacteriaceae; genus Flavobacterium. Next base: position 4,758 of record CAUPCW010000116.1, on the reverse strand, counting down.
TTTACCTGATCCCATCGAAACGCTAAAAGCAACAGAAGAACTATCTAAATTAGGTTTTATTGTTTTGCCTTACATTCATGCTGATCCAGTTTTGTGTAAACATTTGGAAGACGCTGGAACCTCAGCGGTAATGCCTTTAGGATCTCCCATTGGAAGCAACAAAGGCTTGAAAACCATCGATTTTTTAGAGATTATTATCGAACAAAGTAAGGTTCCCGTAATTATTGACGCAGGAATTGGCGCCCCTTCTGATGCCGCAAAAGCAATGGAAATAGGTGCCGATGCCGTTTTAGTCAATACTGCCATAGCTGTAGCGGGAAATCCAAAATTAATGGCCGAAGCTTTTAAAGAAGCAGTTATTTCAGGAAGAAAAGCCTATGAAGCAAAACTGGCACAACAATACAAACAAGCGGTGGCTTCAAGTCCTTTGACAGCGTTTTTGTATGAATAACTCTCTTAAACACAAAGACACGAAGAAGACACAAAGTTCAAGAAGTCTTTATGGAATTACTGTGAAACTTAATGAACTTTATCATTAAGTCTTCTAAATAAAAAACAATGAACACATTCAAATCAATTTTCGAACAATACAGTTGGGACAAGATTCAAACTAAAATCTATCAGACAACTTCCAAAGAAGTCGAACAAGCTTTAGCCAAAACCAAACGCAATCTCGATGATTTTCTAGCTTTGATTTCGCCTACGGCTCATCCTTATTTAGAACAAATGGCGCAAATAAGTCACGAGTTAACCAAAAAGCGTTTTGGCAAAACCATTCAAATGTATGCCCCTTTGTATTTGAGCAACGAATGCCAAAACATTTGTACCTATTGCGGTTTTAGTTTGGACAATAAAATTAAACGAAAAACATTAACCGATAGTGAAATAAAACTAGAAGTTGATGCCCTAAAAAAACTAGGTTTTGACCATGTATTATTGGTAACAGGCGAAGCCAATTATACCGTAAACATCAACTATTTTCTCAATGCAATTGACCAAATCAAAAACGCTTTTTCAAACATTTCTGTAGAAGTGCAACCCCTTTCACAAGAAGAATATGAGCATTTGCATCAAGCCGGAGTCTATTCCGTTTTGGTCTATCAGGAAACGTATCACCAAGAAGTGTACAAAAAATACCATACCAAGGGCAAGAAATCCAATTTTGATTTCAGGCTAGACACTCCAGATCGCATTGGCAAAGCAGGCATTCACAAAATTGGTTTAGGCGTTTTGTTAGGCCTCGAAGATTGGCGTACCGATAGCTTTTTCAATGCCTTACATTTAGACTATTTGCAAAAAAACTATTGGCGTACCAAATACTCTGTTTCTTTCCCGCGCTTACGACCTGCCGAGGGAATCATCGAACCCAATTTCATTATGGACGACAAAGATTTGACCCAACTCATCTGCGCCTATCGTTTATGGAACGAAGATTTAGAAATCTCCATTTCGACCCGAGAAAACGAAAAATTCAGAAACAATAGTATTCCGCTTGGCGTGACGAGTATGAGTGCAGGTTCTAAAACCAACCCCGGAGGTTACGTCGTAGACCCGCAATCTTTGGAACAATTCGAGATTAGTGACGAACGTACTGTAAATGAAATTGCACAAATAATCAGTAACAAAGGCTATGAACCCGTTTGGAAAGACAACCCCTATTTCGTTCATCAAAAAACATAGTCATAATTTGGACGTGCCCCTACGTAAAAACTTCGGGTCGGGCTATCCGCTATATCTCTTGGGGCGAACCCCGCCCCAAGAGGATGCCGCTCCTATCCCTCACGTACAATTGCTAACAACACCATTTTTAAACCAAAACACAAATGAGTATCATACAAGAATTTCTTCGATATAACCGACAAACTATGCTGCCTGAAATAGGTGATGAAGGACAAGAAAAACTCAAAAAAGCCAAAGTATTGGTGATCGGTGCCGGAGGCTTAGGCTGTCCAATTTTACAATACATCGCTACCGCAGGAGTAGGAACCATAGGAATTATTGATTTTGACAAAATCGAAATCCACAACCTTCATCGGCAAATTTTATACACCGAAAACCAAGTAGGGTTATCAAAGGCTTTGATGTCCAAAGAAAAAGTAGAGGAGTTGAATCCTTTGATTACAGTAGAAGCTTTTGAAACCAAACTTAGCTCAAAAAACGCCTCTGAAATCATTCAAAAATTCGATGTCGTAGTGGATGGATGCGATAATTTTACCACTCGTTATTTAGTCAACGATACTTGCGTCGCTTTAGGAAAATCTTTAATTTACGGTAGCATCTTACAATTCGAAGGACAAATGGCTGTTTTCAATCATAAAGGAAGCAAGAACCTTAGGGATTTATTTCCTGAGCCCCCCGATCCAAAAACAGTACCTAATTGCAATGTAAATGGAGTATTAGGAACACTTCCTGGGATGATAGGTTGCATGATGGCACACGAAACACTAAAAGTAATCATGGATTTACCAACTTTACAGAATGAATTACTACTATTCTCTACCCTAAATTGGGGATTTACCAAACTGCGGTTTTAATGAAGTTTAGCTTTTCAAAACAATAGGGGATCACGTCAGACAAAAGCGTGATGCCTTTCTTTATTTTGATTTCAAAATACTTATAAAATCGTCTCGTTCTATTTCTACACAACCCAAACTGGCTAAATGATCATTATACACTTGGCAATCCAAAAGACGGTAATTATTAATTTTAAGATGGTTGACTAAACCAATAAAAGCCACTTTAGAAGCATTAGAAACCAAAGAAAACATACTCTCCCCACAAAAAACATGTCCTAAATCTACTCCATACAGTCCTCCAACCAATTGATTATCTTGCCAAACCTCAACCGATTTTGCAATACCTAATTCATGCAATCTACAATAGGCCTCGATCATATCATTTGTAATCCAAGTTCCTGTTTGTCCGTCGCGTTTTACTTGTTGGCAATGAGCAATTACCGCTCTAAAATCTTGGTTAAAGGTGACTTTAAAAATATTTCGGTTCAAAATGTTTCGCATACTTTTCGACACCACCAAATCCTCTAGAAAAAGAACCATTCTTGGATTGGGCGACCACCAAATAATCGGTTGACCCTCTTCGAACCAAGGGAAAATTCCACTTGAATAAGCCAATTGCAATCGCTCTGGAGATAAATCGCCTCCAATAGCCAATATCCCGTCAGCATTTGCCTCAGAAACAGGTGGAAAGAATAGGTTTTTAGATAAATGATACATCTTTTGTGTTCGATACTTTAATTATAAATGCCGTCAAAAAAAAATCCAAATTCCAACACACTTAAATGTTTTGGAATTTGGAATATAGAATTTGAAATTTATTCTTTTAGAAAGGTAAATCGTCGGCTTCTTCTTCATTAAAATTAGTCGCTGGAGCAAAAGCTTCTGCCGCTGGCATTGGCGGTGCTTGAGCTGGAGCTGACGCAGCAACTGGAGCTTGTTTCTCAATTCTCCATCCTACAATTGTATTAAAATGTTTTACTTCGCCTTGAGGACTCACCCATTCTCTCCCTCTCAAATTGATAGAAACTTTAACTGGCTCCCCAACAGCATAACTATTCAACAAATCGGTTTTGTCTTGCTGAAATTCAACCGAAATATGTTGTGGGTATTGCTCATCAGTAATTACTACAATTTCTCTCTTTTTGAAAGAAGCACTTACTTGTTGAACGGGATTAATTACTTTTACTTTTCCTAAAACTTCCATAATACTTATAATTTACTTTTTGGCTAATAATAACTTCCAAGCGTCTACAGCTTTTCCGTTACCTAAATACTCTTTTGCTTTTTGAAATTTCTTATCCATATCGTCGGCACTTAGAACTGCTTTGACATCGAAATTTTCTTTTACAAATATAGTAATTTCTTCTTCGGTTGGAATTTTTTCTATGTTTCCTAATTTACCTAAGTCATTCCCGTCAAAATAAGCACTTTCTCTAATAAAATCAGGAATAGCATCTACGCCAATACCTAATGTATTTAAAGGTTTTTCAACCTCAAAAAGGCCTTCGTTCGATCTAGAATACCAGTTTCCTCCTAATCTAGAAACCAAATCAATTTTGTGTTGATCAATAGCGCCATTACTATCCAAAATGGTCTCATCGATATGTAACTTTACTACTTCACACAAAATTAAATTACCCGCTCCTCCTTCTGTTCCCAAAGGAATAATTTGAGTGACTTTGCATTCAAATTGTACTGGAGATTCTTTTACGCGATAAGGCTTTACGATCGTTGAAGGAATGGGTGTGAATCCCGATTTTAAAAATTCGTTCACACCTTCTGGATATTCGGTACTCGACAAAGACATTTGCTGCACCATATCATAATTCACTACATTTATCACCACTTCTCGAGTAGCTTCAGCATTTTGCAGCGTATGCTTTGTTGAATTATCCCGAACTCGACGCGCTGGAGAAAAAACCAAAATGGGCGGATTGGCACTAAATACATTAAAAAAACTAAAAGGGGATAAATTAGGTACTCCTTTACTGTCTATTGTGCTAGCAAAAGCAATAGGTCTTGGACCAACTGAACTTTGCAAATAACCTTGTAGCTGAGCGGTAGGAATACTTTTGGGATCTATAGTTACCATAAATTGAAGTTAAAGCGCTATTTTGTTTTCACAAAAGTAAAATACAACCATCATAAATTCGTTATATTTATAGTTAAAAAAAGAAACTTATGCACTTTTCGAATAAAAGAAACACCACTCGATGGATCATTATCGCTTCCTCGTTCTGTT
>CAUPCW010000115.1:0-9218 GCA_963509895.1 uncultured Flavobacterium sp. | reverse complement strand
TTATCCATATCCTATTCAACTACTCAACAGTATTGGGTGCAAAAATAGCGATAAAAAACGAGTCGGTTTTTTGGAGTTGATGTACTAAGCGAGGAAACAAATAAAAAGTAGAAATAGTAAAGTGCTTTAAGGATAGAGAGAGCATTGGCGCCAACAGTAATTTTATTAATAGTAGCAGCACTTCTTTGCGGAGCACACCAGTCGTCCCGCTTTACGTTATATCTTGCTTGCCGAACCCCGGCAAGCAAGATATAACGTAAAGCGGGGCTAAGCGAGTACGTTTTGTTTTCAGAACCCAATACCAAATTAAATAAAAACAAAAAACTACAAAATAGCCCAACGGTTGTTTTGTAGTTTTCTTTACCCTTTTGAAGAGGTAATCATTCTAAAGATAGTTATCGTAAAAAGTCGTGAGACTTCTATCGTGTTTACGCACGGCAACATAATTTAAAATAGCTCGAAGTCAGAGACGTTCGAGCAGCATACGCAATAAATTTGTTTAGAAGTAAGAATAGTGCGGGGATCTGAGCTCGCTTTTTCAACGTTTCCATTTTTAATTTTCTACTAGCTTATTTTCCTCTGTTCAGTCTCCTTTTCGATAGTTTTTTCCATATACTATCTGCTAATTCAATTTCAGAGTCAGAAAGTCCGTAATTTTCTTTCAGTATTTTTTGGTTTGTTATTTTTAGTATTTCCGAAATGTCTTTTTTATCTCTTATCATTTTATCAATATGAGGAAGTAAATCACAGTTATTTTCATTGTAAGGCAATAGAATTCTTTCTACTTCATTAGGCATCAATTCAAGAACCCCTCCTCCGTGACTTCTTCCACAAATTTCTGTAAACGCTAATGATAAAGAATTGTAATAACTAGCAGTCAAAGCTTTTAGCTCAATGTTTGGTTTAACTGTAACACGATGCATCGTATCTGTCGTAAACGCTTTAGCTTCATTAATAATTAATTTCGGATAATTATTATTTCTACGAATAAAAAGAGCTTCTGAAATTCTTTGAGATGGAACAATTTGCCATTCGTCTCGTATTCTACATTTATAGCCTTCATTAATTTTTTCCTCTTCTCCCCAAGCTATGTAATCTCTTGCACCAATTGAACCATTTAAATCAGCTTTTTTTGGAAAGGACAGAAAGTGTGTTCTAGCTTCTTTATCTCTATTTTTATCCCAATCTTTGGTTGTGAAGATTGCACTAGGAACTTGAACACTTCTCCCAACTAATGGTTTTGCGTACTTTTCCAGATTATAGAATTGTACTGTAGAAAGAGGAACTGTGAAAAAAGGATTTGAACCAGTTGTAATTCCGACTTCTACTTTTGCAAATTTACCAAATTGCTTGATTTTTTTATCAGATTGAAGTCTTTCTAGGAAGTCAATTTCTTCTTGTTCAAGAAAATAAAAAGTCCATTTATTTGACTTAAAATCAATTTTCTTTTTAGGGCTTTTTAATTTGGAAACATCTAGTTTTTTTAGTTCTTCTGCGTCTCTTAATTCCAGATGTTCAATTAAATGAGAATTAGAGTTGTTTTTCTCACAAAGCAATAAAACTACTTCTTGTTGAATATTAGGAAATACAAGTTTCTCAAAAGAAACAATGTTTATTTTGTTATAAAAATGAGCTAAAAATTCTCTCAAAGGTTGAGCGTAAGAAACTTGAAGAATTTCAGCTGGCAAAACGAAACCAATTTTACCTTGTTCTTTTAAAAGTAAAGATGAACCTACAACAAATGAAACCCAAGCGTTTGTTAATTTTGAATATTTTAAATTTGCTTTATTAAATATATCAGATGCAAATTGTTGTTGTTCTCTATCAAAATATTGGTATCTAATATATGGTGGATTTCCAACAATTAAGTCAAATTTCCTATCTGTATTAATGCAGTATTTATGAAAGTCTTCATTGATTACTGTTGATTTATTTAATCCAATTGATTCTGATTTTTCTGCTTCAATTTCATCAAATTCAATTGCAGTAACAGAATTGTATTCGTAATTTTTCTTTTGAATTTCTTTTAAAAAAACACCATCTCCGCAACTTGGTTCTAAAATGTCTAATTCTTTATTCCCATTAAAAGCCCATTTTAAAATAAATGCTGCAATTGGTTCTGGTGTGTAGAAACCACCTCTTAATTTTTCGTCTGACGCTTCTTTAATTAATTGCATTATTTGGTAGCTTTATTTTTATTGTAATAATTGATTTTCTCTTCTGCAACTTTTAAAACTTCGCTGGCTAATTCCTCATCTAAAATTGAATATACAACTGTATCGCTTAAATGAGCTACAGTAAGTAAGTCTTCATCAATGCTAAATAAATTTGAAATATCCTTAATGAATTGTTTCGATGGATTTCGACTGTTCTTTTCAATTTTACCAAGCATTGAAGTGTCAATTTTTAAATGATCTGCAACTTGACGTAATGTTAGATGATTTTCAATGCGTAAATCTCTAATTGTTTCTCCGAATGATTTTTCTATGTGCATAGTGTTTTGGACAACTTCAGTCCAAAAGTAAATTAAATTTTTGAACTATGAAAATATTTATTCGATAATCAAGGTAAACGCATCTGCAACAGTTACGTCTTTAAAGAGAGTTGCTGTTTTTCCAATTAACTCATCTTGGGCTATTAAATATTTTGCTTCTCCCCAATGTAATTGAGTAGCAGGTTGTTTTACTTCCTCCAAATGTTCACTATTTGTATTATGTGATATGCCTAACTGAAAAGTGCCATAATCAATACCAGAAATCACTATTTTAAAATCAGCAACAACTCTTTCAATATGTGTTCTATTTATCCTTGTGTCAAATGACCATGCTAAAGTTTGAAAAACTTCATCGCGAAAATAATGTCTTGTATTAATATCTTTTAGAGCTCCTTTTTTGAAAAGCATAGAACCAGTTGGATTTGTATTTTGCCCTTTAGGAATATTTAAATCTCTCTCTTTTAAAGGGCCACTTTCCCATAAGATTTTATTATTGTCAACATTTTCAAATTCAAAATCATTTTTAATTTCGAGTTCTGTTATTAGTTTTGAAACAGTTTTATTTGATTTGTATCTGCCTTTAAAATTTGATGGAATTTTGACTGTTGGTCTTTTTGGAATTACCAAGTCATTTTCTTCTTGTGGTGCTTTATTGGAAGTATTTTTCTTGTGTTTTTTCTTCCAAACTTTTCTTGTTGGAACAATTCCTTCACTAACAAATTGATTGATTATTTTTGGTGAAATTTTAAATAAATTTTTATCTGTGAAGTCAAATAATGTACTGTAATAATCTTTTACTTCTTTTAGTAGCTTTATTCCATCTGCATTATCATTTTTGAATTCAACCATTAATGAACTTTCAATGTTTCCAAAAAAACCTCTTGCTGTTAAATTAGATGAACCAACAATTAATGTTGTGTCATTTTGTCCTTCAAATAAATATATTTTTGGATGAAAAATCGGAGATTCTTTTTGATAAAATATATAACTGATTATTCCTAGGTCATTAATTTCTTTTAATGCTTTCTTTGAAGTTCCTTCTTGGTCAATTCCAACAATTAAATTTAAGGTTTCAAAAAATTCCACTCCACTAGCAATACATTCAGAAAGTCCTACAACACCTGCCTCACTAGCGAATGCTGAAATTCCAGTAAAAGAGTTAAATTTACTTTCTTGGAATAATTTTATAATCGTGTTACCAACAGAGTTTTTAGATTCAGACTCGAAACCTTGCCCTAAAAAAGTAATTTTCATCAATGTATATTATTAAGTTTTTCAAATATTAACTTCATAGATACATCAAGACCTTTTGACAATTTTTCAATATTTTCGAGAGTAATATTTTTTTCTCCTCTTTCAATCATTCCAATATAAGTCCTATGAAGATTAGATTGAAATCCTAATTCTTCTTGAGAAAGTTTTTTTTCATATCGAAGTTCTCTAATAATTTTACCGAAATTTTGAGATAATTCTGTGTTCATTGAGTATACTATAGTTAGCACAAAGTAAGATTATACTTTTGTTCATACTACATACTAAAGTTAGCATTTAGGTTTTGGAAAACTTTAGCTCTTTTAGTTTTTTAGAGAGTCTTGATTTAGTTAAATATTCTATGCTGTACAACTTATGTACATTTATGACAAAAGCATACAAAGCTAACCGTATTGTGGGTTGAATGATATGATAGTCTCCATACTTTCTGTAATCCCAAATATATCCATTTTTCAGCAAAAGGTATGAAAATTTTCTGAAATCTTCTTACAAAATTCACCCATTGCTTACTGCTTTCTGAGCACTAAAAACTGCCGACTTGCCCGCATGAGGGATGGGAGCGGCATCCTCTTGTGGCGGGGTTCGCCCCAAGAGATATAGCGTACAGCCCGACCCCGAGGAGCAGGGATTTGTGGTTGTGCAGGGTTGTTTGCCTCGGGGACATGCCCAAAAAAATCGATTCAAAAAAATGATGGTGATGAACTTTTCTACTATTCTATTGTAAAAAAAAGAGGTAAAGCATGGAGAATACCTACAAGGTTTTGGAAACCTTGCAGGAATGACAGAAGAGGTTCTGATTTGAGATACCTACAAGGTTTTGGAAACCTTGCAGGAGCATTTGTGGAATTCATGAATGGATGTCTGTTGTAGACAATAGTAAGATTCCGTTTAAAAGGCATTTAATTCTTGCTTTAATGCCGAAACTTCGGTGGGATTGGGAAGTTCGCTGTGGTCCGTAATCGCGGCGGAGTGGTAGTACACGGCTCGGGTGGTTTGGCTCAGCCAGTGGGCATTGCTCGAACGCAATCCGCCTCCAGGCATCACTGTAATTCGGTCACCGGCGTGTGCGACCAATTGTTGTAGGAGCTCAGCGCCATCGGTCACATTGGTGCGCACTCCAGAGGTGAGGACGGTTTTGAAGCCACAAGCCACTAACGTTTCTAACCCTTGCAGCGGATTAGCAATACCATCGAAAGCGCGGTGAAAAGTGCAAGGCAACGGCTGCGCCAAGTGCACCAAAGCCGCATTGGCCTCGGGATGAATGCTGCCGTCGGGATGGAGTATCCCAAACACAAAACCATCGACGCCAAGATTTTTGAAAGCGGTAATGCTGTTTTTCATCGCTTGGAACTCGGTTTCGGTGTAGACAAAATCGCCTTCGCGTGGGCGAATCATCACGTTGAGCGCTACGGTGGTCAGGGCACGTGCGGCTTGTACCATTTCGAAGGGAGGTGTGATGCCACCAGCGGCTCGGTCGATACACAATTCGATTCTGTCGGCGCCATTTTCTTGGGCGATGGCGATGGCGTCTAAGCTAAAACAGGCGATTTCTAATTGGTTCATTTTTATTCTTAGTTACAGACTTTACTTTTTACTATGAAGAGCGTTAATTCGGTTGCTATCGTCTTTTTTGTCACCTCGAGCGCAGTCGAGAGGCTCTTCTGGTTCTCGACTGTACTCAGGCTTCGCTCAGTATAAACTATTATTATGGACGTTTTGTTTAAGAAGGGTTTCGTCCTTCGACTCCGCTCAGAATGACCACTCAACCTGACAAAGTAAACATCATTTTATATTGTTTTTTTTATCATAAAAATTATATCTCGAACTGACACTTGGTTTTTATTATCCTAATCCCTTGGATGGAATTATTTTTTACCACACTTCGATGCCTCAGTACAGGCTAAAACATAGAAGTTTATAGTCTTTAAAGAAAAAGGAAGACGTTTTACTATTCACATAGCTATTCTATGTGGAAAATAGTGCTATTTCCTATTTGCTCTAACGCTTTACATTTAATCTATGTTTCTATGTGGTTATTTTTAAGTTTAAATTCAAGCCTAAATTATTTTAAAAAGTAGTTCGCATCGATGAGTTGGTTGCCCGAAGCATCGTGCACCGCATAATTGAATCCACCTTGAATGCAATACGAGCCATACTCACCTTGCTTGTTCAACGCAATAAATCCAACTTGGATGTCTTTGAGGTTTTTACCTCGGTTTTGGGTGAGTTTTACAATGCGTGCCACGGCTTCTTCGCAGGCTTTTTGAGGGGATTTTCCTTGTCGCATCAACTCGACCACCAAATGACAACCCGAAATACGCACGACTTCTTCTCCATGTCCTGTGGCGGTAGCGGCTCCAATTTCGTTATCGACATACAAACCTGCTCCAATAATGGGGGAATCGCCCAAACGGCCGTGCATCTTGAACGCCATACCGCTAGTGGTACAAGCGCCAGACAAATCGCCACGACTGTCCAAAGCAATCATTCCAATGGTATCGTGGTTTTCGATATTGGCAATGGGTTTGTACTCGCTGGTTTTGAGCCATTCTTTCCACTCTTTTTCGCTGGCTTCGACCAATAAATTTTCTTTGGTAAATCCCTGTGAAAGGGCAAACTGCAAAGCGCCATCGCCTACCAACATCACATGAGGTGTTTTTTCCATCACGGCACGCGCCACCGAAATAGGATGCTTAATGTGTTCCAAACAACCCACGGCACCAATATTGGCTTTTTCGTCCATAATGCAAGCGTCGAGCGTAACACGTCCGTCGCGATCAGGTCGTCCACCGTAACCTACGCTGCGTTCGTTGGGATCGCCTTCGGGAACTTTCACTCCTGCTTCAACAGCGTCTAAGGCTTTACCATTATTTTTGAGGACTTCCCAAGCAGCGGCATTGGCTTGAAGACCAAAGTTCCAAGTGGACAATACTATAGGCTTTTGGATTTTGGAAGGGGTTGGAATAGGTGTCACTTCTGAAGTAGCAGCAAACGAAGGCAAAACTACAGCAGCTGAGGCTATAGTAGCGGTTTTTAAAAATTGGCGACGGTTAGTCATGGTACTGTTTTTTTGGTTGTGACCAAATTAGGGAAATAAATGCAATCCCAAACATATAACAAAACACCAATAATCAAAAAATTTAAAAAAGGAAAAATCAAGTAACTTGCAAGAATAGTGCTTTAACTATCTTATAATTTTATCTTCACTATTTTATTGTCTCTAATAATTACAAGCTCACTTTTACGCTCTTTTTTAAAATCAAGCATTTTCTCATAGGCTTTTTCAAGTCCCTTTAGAATTTTATTTCTTCGCTCTATTTTAGTTTCAGTGGTCATACTATTTTTTTTAATTCAGTAAACTTTTTTTCATCAAGAATCATAAGTTGATTACTGCAATAATGTATAAGTTTCTTTCTTCCATACTTCCAAATATAGAAAAAAATCAATCACTAACTGTACATAAACCACTAAAGTCTTTTGAATTAGCCAAAAACAATAAAACTCTCGAACTTACAGAAGTCAATGCTAATTAACAAAAAAAAGGTCTAGAACATTTGCTCTAGACCTTTTCGTATGGTTTGTATGCTATTTAATTTACCATTTGATAATCGCACTTGCCCAAGTAAATCCACTACCGAAAGCAGCTAAAACAACGGTATCACCTTCTTTGATTTTTCCTTGTTCCCAGGCTTCAGTCAAAGCAATTGGAATAGAAGCTGCGGTTGTGTTTCCGTATTTCTGAATATTGTTATATACTTGATCATCACTCAATTTGAATTTGTTCTGAATGAACTGAGAAATTCTCAAATTCGCTTGATGTGGAATCAACATGTCAATATCTGAAACTTCTAAATTATTGGCTTGTAATCCTTCATTGATTACCTCTGCAAAACGACCTACAGCATTTTTGAATACAAATTGTCCGTTCATATAAGGGTAATAACTTTCGTCATTCGGGTCATTATCGGCCAAAATATCATTTACCCAACGACCACCCATTCCCGGTGCAATAAGTGATAATTCCTCAGCATGTTGCCCTTCTGAATGTAAATGTGTGGACAAAATTCCTTTGGTCAAATCTTCTTCTCTTGACAAAACTGCTGCTCCTGCACCATCACCAAAAATCACAGATACACCACGACCACGAGTTGTCATGTCCAATCCTGAAGAATGCACCTCAGATCCAATAACCAAAACGTTTTTGTACATTCCAGTTTTGATGTATTGATCAGCCACTGACAATCCGTAAACAAAACCTGAACATTGATTTCTAATATCAATAGCGCCAACAGTTCTTAAACCTAAATCACGTTGCACCAAAACTCCTGGTCCTGGAAAATAATAATCGGGACTTAGAGTAGCAAAAACTACAAAGTCAATATCTTCTTTAGCAATACCGGCACGCTGAATAGCAATCTCGGCTGCTTTTACTCCCATTGTAGTGGTCGTATCTTCCCCTTTGATAATGTGGCGACGTTCTTTGATTCCGGTGCGCTCTTGAATCCATTCATCATTGGTTTCCATTATCTTTGACAAATCGTCATTTGTAACCACATTCGAAGGAACATAAAATCCTAACCCTGCTATTTTAGAGTGATACATAAGTACTTGTTTTTCATTAAAAATTGATTGGCAAAATTAAACATCTTTTAAAAAGACGCCATACAATTTAGTCTTTTTTTTGATATAATCATTTTTAACCTAAAAAAATAAACCATTTATATTTAAGGCAACATACTCTTGTACTGAAAATAAGGCTAAAAATAAGTCTAACTCTTCTATCTCTTCCAGAAAAAAGCGATAGTCCTCTCTCTTTTATTACAATCCATTTCTATGAATGAAATCCTAGAAAACATGAGCTTTGAACACTCATACTTTCATCGAACCATAAAAAATCATAGGTCGCAATAAAAATCAATTTAACACTTTCGAGCTGTAACATTTTTTGCTACCGTTGGACTAATTATACCATAACTAATTCATTCAACTAATTCACTACTTCATGAAGTTAAAACTCACACTCCTGTTTCTAGGTTTCGGTTTTTCTATGATGGCTCAAGAAAACCTGAGCTATCAAAAACCTTCTAAATCCATTTTAGATTTAGCCGATTACGAACGAGCTCCTTCGGTTTCGATGGATACCAAAAAAGAATACCTTTTGCTTTCTTACCGAAACACCTACAAAACGCTTGACGACCTCAACCAAGAAGAATTGCGTTTGGGCGGATTGCGTATCAATCCAATAACCAACATTTCGAGTACAGTAACGTACATCAACAATTTAAAACTTCGAAAAATAAAAGACAAAAATGAAGTTCAAGTGGCGGGATTACCAGCTAATGCAAAAATTAGCAATCTATCTTGGTCACCGAACGACACTAAAATTTTGTTTACAAATACCGCTGCCAATGGTGTAGAACTTTGGGTAATTGATGTGGCTTCGGCTCAAGCC
>CAUPCW010000114.1:0-9560 GCA_963509895.1 uncultured Flavobacterium sp. | reverse complement strand
CGTTGATGTAAGTATTCGTATCTAAAACGTTTTGAATTGAGGTATTTACAACGTCTTTTATTTTATCATATTGACTTTTTAAGTCAACCATTTGGATTTTTTTCATTGAAAAATAATTTAAAGTTTGAAAACAAAGTAGGTTAACCCAAAATGTTTTCGCAAAAAAGAACAACAAAAATAGTTATTTAATCCCTCTTAGACAATGAAAAAACCATAAAGAAACTGTATTTTAGCCAAAATTTATACTCATGTTTTTTCTGTATAATCAAATCGTTTTTATAGCAGGTTTTTTATTGAAAATCGTTGCAATTTTTAGCCCAAAAATGGCTCTTTTTGTAAAGGGTCGCAAGGATATTTTTAAGACTTTAGCAGAAAAAATTCAACCCAACGACAAATCCATTTGGTTTCACGCCGCATCCTTAGGCGAATACGAACAAGGACTTCCTGTCATTGAAAAAATAAAAGAAAAATTCCCTTCCCATAAAATTATAGTCACCTTTTTTTCTCCTTCAGGTTACGAGGTGCGAAAGAACAATACAGTAGCTGACTGTACGGTTTACTTACCATTGGATACACAAAAAAATGCCAAACAATTCATTGAATTAACCAATCCAGAACTGGTTTTCTTTATCAAATATGAGTATTGGCCGAATTACTTAAACGAACTCAAAAAACGAAACATCAAAACCTATTTGATTTCTGGAATTCTACGAGAAAACCAAGCTTTTTTTAAATGGTACGGCGGTTTTTACAGAAAAGCACTGAGCGCTTTTGATTTCTTTTTTGTACAAAATGAATCTTCGAAACAACTCTTACAAAGCCTTGGTCACCAAAACGTTTTGGTTTCTGGAGACACGCGTTTTGATCGGGTAAGCACCATTTTAGAGAAAGACAACACCCTCGATTTCATAGCCGAATTCAAGAATAACAAAATCACTATTGTTGTAGGCAGTTCTTGGCCAAAAGACGAAGAAATTATCGCGCAATACATTAACCAATACAGCAATGAAAACGTAAAATTCATTATTGCACCGCACAATATAAAAGCAGAGCAAATCGCAAACTTAAGAGCGCTAATTACTAAACCAACGGTCTTGTTTTCTGAAAAAGAAAATCAATCCCTATCAAACCAACACGTTTTTATTATTGACACTATTGGGATTTTAACCAAAATCTACAGCTATGCCGACATTGCTTATGTAGGTGGCGGCTTTGGAAATCCTGGTGTTCATAACATTCTAGAACCCGCCACGTTTGGAATTCCAATCGTAATTGGGCCTAATTATTCGCATTTTGCAGAAGCGACTGCTTTGGTACACCAAGAAGGCTGTATCACAATTTCAAAACAAACCGAACTAAATCAAACGTTAAACTTGCTGGTTCAGGATATTGACAAGCGTCATGAAAAAGGGCAAATTTGTCAAACTTTTGTAAAAATGAATACAGGAGCCACAAGAATAATTTTAAAAAACTTATAACATTACAAACTCATTTTCTCTTTGAACAAGCTAGATTGTCGTCTTGAAATTTCTATTTTTTGATCATCTTTCAGCTGAACCAATAAATTACCACTAAACCACAAATCAATATTTTTTATAAAATTTATGTTGATAATTTGATTGCGATTAGCACGAAAGAAATCTTCAGGCAATTTTTTATCAATTTGATTTAATGACTTGTTCAAAATCGCTTTTTGATTATTAAAAAAAACTTTTGTGTAATTACCATCTACTTCAAAAAGATAGATATCAGCTACTTTGACCAACCAACATTTTTCGCCATCTTTTATAAAAATTTGATTCGAAATTTCTACTTTTTGCTCAGCCTTTATTACTCGTTCTTGAAGTTTCTGCTTAATTTTTTCGATGGCTTTAGCAAATCGATTTAGACTAACTGGCTTCATTAAATAATCTAAAGCGTTATATTCAAATGATTTTAAAGCATATTCATCAAACGCAGTAGTAAACACCGTAATAGGGACATTGTCTAGCATCTCTAACAGCTCAAAACCATCTTTTTCAGGCATATTAATATCTAAAAAAAGTAAATCTGGCTGCTTCGCTGTAATCAATTCATAACCAGAATCTACGTTATCGGCCTCGCCTATAACTTCTATTTCAGGAAAACTTTTAATTAACTCTTTTAACTCATTTCGAGCTAATCGAGAATCTTCAACGATAATTGTTTTAATTTTTTCCATTTTCATCATTCAAAGGAATTACCACACGTGCTTCTACCATCTGATTTACTTCTATTATTTCAAAAAAGGCTAGCTCGCCATATAGTAATTTTAAACGAGATAATATATTCTGTAATCCTATCTGTGTAGAATTAGATTGAATTAATAATTTTCCTGAATTAACTACTGTTACTTTCAAAAAATTATCTTCTGTTTTCGCTACTAGTCTCACTAAACCTCCAGCTTTTAAATTCGAGATTCCGTGCTTAACGGCATTCTCAACAAGAATTTGCAGTATCATTGGTGGTATTTTAATATTTAAAGTCTCGGGGGCTATTTCCTGAACATATTGCAATCGATCTTCGAGTTGGATTTTAGAAATTTGTATATAATTTACAACCATTTCTAATTCTTCCTCCAGTTTAATCTCATTATAATCGTTTTTAGTCAACGAATACCGTAACATTTCCGAAAGCCTAGTTATCATATCCCTAGAACGAGAGGGGTCTTCTAAAATTAAACCTCTAATATTATTCAAAGTATTAAACATAAAATGAGGATTAATTTGCCCTTTTAAAGCATTGAGTTGTGCCTCTTTCAATGTGGATTCTAACAATATTTTCTCACTTTCTAGTTGTGCTTTAGATTCTAAATGCCGAACATTACTATATAAAAAATACCAAACCGATACTATGAAGCAGTTGGTATAAAAGGTTAGAAAAACATTAGACATTTTAATCATATCAATCCATGCCATATCGGTAAAATAAGTAACCGGAAAGTAGAGAAAAGACCACAACACAACTGTTATGAGAAAAGAAAAAACAAACAGTAATAGTAATTTAGTATTAAAAGTATAGTTCTGTTTTTTCTCTAAAAGTTTTCTGAAAAAATCAGTTGTTACCGATCCAATTATTAACCACAACAAAAATTCAGAAATAAATAGTTTGAAGTAGCCAGTATGAAACATGTTTACTGACTTTCCAAAATAAATAAGCAACAAGCAAAGGGTCCAAACTATTATTATATCACTAAATGAATTAAAATTTTTCTTCCTCATAAAAATTACAACAAAATTGACATTAGAAAATCCACAAAAATAGTTATCAAATAAAGTAAAAACTGTATCATAGTCTAAAGATAACTACCCCTGACACTTTTTAATGCCAAAGGTAGTTTTATTTTAATTATTTTAAATTTTCAGCAAAAAACCCCATCATTGTTTTGTACAGCTCAATTTGATTTTCTTCTCTACCAAAACCATGTCCTTCGTTGTACTTGACCATATAAGGAACTTCAAATCCTTTTTTTCTTAAAGCGGTCACAATTTGATCCGATTCTGCAATATTAACCCTTGGATCATTTGCGCCTTGAACCACAAATAAAGGCTTTTTGATTTTATCCACCTGATAAAAAGGTGAAACTTCTTTTGCAATTTTAGCCTCTGCAGGATTGTCTAAATCATACCAAATTTTCTTTGCAGATTCTTTATAAGGTTTCCAATATTCAGGAAAAGAGCTGAAAAAAGTTTCAATATTTGAAATTCCTACATAATCAACACCACAAGAATACAAATCAGGTGTTTTTACCAATCCCATCAAAGTTGCGTATCCTCCATGACTTGCTCCATAAATGGCAATTTTATCTTTGTTTACCCATCCTTTTGACAATATAAACTGCACTCCATCTTCTAAATCATCCATCACTTTACGACCAATTTGACCATATCCTGATTTCAAAAATTCTTTTCCGTAACCTCCAGAAATTCTAAAGTTTACATGTAAAGTTGCATATCCGCGACTTGCAAACAATTGTGCTTCCTGATTAAATCCCCAACTATCTCTTAAGGTTTGTGGACCACCGTGAGGGTTTACAATTAAAGGTACCTTTTTTCCGTCTAAAGCAGATTTAGGTAGGGTGATGTAACCGTGAATTAAAATTCCGTCGCGACTTTTAAAAGAAATCGGTAGCATTACGGCCATATCTTTTTGTTCAAGCTTAGGCATCAAATCGAACATATAAGTCAATTTGTTCAACTTTGCATCGTATTGGTAGTATTTTCCATAAATTTTATCACTAGAAACAATGATCAGCATTTTTTCTTCATCGTCACTTTGGGAAACAATTGTAAATTGCTCTTCTTTAAATTCCTTTTGTAAGTTTTCATAAGTCTTTTTAAAAGATTTACTTATCGGAATTATGGTGCTCTTTTCTCCGTTAAACCCAACGTAATCAACTTCGAAGTTTCTTTTTTCAGAAAGCCCTAAATTATTTGAATCAAAGGTCGGATTGGAATAAATTTTCTTAATGACTTTGTTCTGATTCAAATCATACAAAACGATTTGGGATTTATCTGAATCTAAATTTGATATTATATAAGCATCATCTGGATTAGGAGTCTGATAATTTAAAGAAACAACATTGAATGTCTCTGACGATTCATATTCTTTTATCAATTTAAAATCATTAGTAGCTGAAGGCTTATAATAATACTGCATTTTAATGCCGTTAACTATTTTTGCAAACCCTATCAGGTTACCATCTTTATCAAAACTATACGTTAGTATGGGGTTTTTAAGATCAGTATTTGTATATAATTTTTCTATTGCTCCTGTCTTGACATTAATTTTGTAGGGTTCCTTAACTTGTTTATTATCTTTATTCATTGTTACAATAATAAAGTCCTTTTGATTTTTAATTACAGATGTAATTTCAGCCTGAACACCATCAAAAGGAGTCAAATCAAAAGCAGCAGAGCCATCGATGGCAGCAGAATAAACATGTCTGTTTTCATTCCCTCCCTTATCCATAACATAAGCTAACCGTTCGTTATTTAGCCAAAAATACCCTCTGATTAGCTCCTCTTTTTCCTCAATTACAAGCGAAACTTTGCCTGTTTTTATCTCTTTTACATACACATTATTTTTGCCATTATCCGTTTTTTGAAAATAAGACATGCGTAATCCGTCGGGAGATAATCTAAATGTTCTTGCTTTTGGTTTTGCAAAGAAATCTTCAACGGAATATTTGTAATTTCCATTGTCAATAGAAGCTAATTGAGCTAATTTCTCTTTAGATGTTACTAAAGACACATCACCTTTAACAACTTGCTCTTTAGTCATTTGCCCATAATTTACAGCTGACAAAAGCAAACTACATCCCATTATAATTTTTTTAAAATTTTTCATTATTTGTTTTTTGATTGATTATACTTTATTTGATGGCGTCTGAAAAACCTTCTACAACTCCCGCAAGAAAAATAACTGCAAATGACACAATTATTAAAGTTACTATTCCTAACACTACTTTTTTGATACTTAATTTTTCCATTTTGATTGATATTAAATTAATGATTATTGTTCGTTTTTTGATTGATTAATACTACTATAAACAATTGATTTTATGCATATATAAACCCAATTTTATTACAACTAAGCCAATTGCAAGACCTATTACTACTGTCTTTGATCTTTTATTTGTTGTTTTATTTATTGTCATCTGCTTTGTTTTTTGATGATTAATTCCTTTTTGATGATTCAAAAGTAGTGAGCCTTGCCTTGTTATAAAATCAAAAAATGACGAACGGTTGAATAGAAATGATGAACGGTTACTACGGTTATTAAATACAAATAGAAACAATATCTCCTACCTTTACAGCTCTTAAAAAAGTAAGATGATCCATTTTAAACGTCTAGAAAAAAACCACATTAATATCATTAGCGCATTGATGGTAGATTTTTACGCTATTGACAACTACCCTATTACTATTGAAAAATCAAAAGTATTATTGGATCAATTTATTGAAAACCCAGCATTAGGTTTAGCATGGCTAATCCATAAAAATGAAACCGTGGTAGGTTATTTAATTTTAACGTTTGTTTTTAGCTTTGAATACCAAGGCAAGATTGCTTTTTTAGATGAACTGTACGTTCAACCCCAAGCACAAGGTCAAGGAATAGGAAAAAGTGCCGTTGCTTTTGCCAAAACACAGAGTGAAGAATTAGGATTAAAACTACTGTATCTAGAAGTCGAAGAACACAATCTTTCGGCTCAGCAATTGTACCTCAAAAACGGATTTACCTTTCATCCCAGAAAATTGATGAAACTCAAATTATAATTTTATTCCCTTTTTAAATACCATTACTCCCATGAAATTCTTAAAACTATTCTTATTGCTTTTTGTGATTCAAACACAAGCCCAACAAGGCGGTATGTGGATTCCTTCTCTCTTGGAAGGAATGAACGAAAAAGAAATGAAAAGTCTTGGTATGAAAATGACCACCAAAGACATTTACGACACCAACAAATCTAGCTTAAAAGACGCTGTACCTCAATTTAACGGAGGCTGTACTTCTGAGGTTATTTCACCAAAAGGACTTTTGCTAACGAATCATCATTGTGGTTACGGACAAATTCAATCGCATTCTAGCACCGAGCACGACTATTTAGCGAATGGTTTTTGGGCCTACAAAATGGAAGATGAATTACCCAATAAAGATTTGGTGGTAACTTTTATTGTCAAAATAGAAGATGTGACTAAACAAGTATTAGAAGGAGTGAATACACTAACTAATGAAGCCGAAAAGCAAAAGAAAATTCAAGAAAACATAAGCGCTTTAAGCAATTCATTCCCCAAAGAAGCTTGGCAAGAAAACAAAATCCGAACGTTCTATGATGGCAATCAATACCTACTTTTTGTTACCGAAACCTTCAAAGATGTTCGTTTAGTAGGTGCACCACCCACTTCTATAGGAAAATTTGGATCGGATACCGACAACTGGGTTTGGCCACGTCATACTGGAGATTTTTCACTTTTCAGAATTTATGCTGACAAAAACAATCGTCCAGCCGCCTATTCAAAAGACAATGTGCCTTACACTCCAAAACACTTTTTACCAGTTTCTTTAGATGGTATTGCCGAAGATGATTTTACTTTAGTTTTTGGATATCCAGGAAAAACCAATGAATACTTACCTGCTGTTGCCATCAACCAAATTGCAAACGAACTAAATCCTGCAAAAATTGAAATCAGAGAACAAGCTCTTAAAGTAGCTGATGGTTTTATGAGAAAAGATAATGCCATCAAAATTCAATATGCTTCAAAATACGCAGGAACGGCCAATTATTGGAAAAAATGGCAAGGAGAAACGTTAGGCATCAAGAAATCAAATGCAATTGCCGTAAAAAAAGAAGCCGAAAAGAAGTTTCAAGAAAAGGTTAGCAAAGCCAAAAAAGAAAAGGAATACGGCAGTCTTTTGAGTGATTTCGAAAAAAATTACACTGAAATCGCACCTTACGCTTTGGCAAGAGATTATTTTAACGAAACCGTACAAAGAAACACCGAACTGCTTACCGTAGCATACAAATTCTATCAATTAGAACAACTTTACAACACCAAAGGAGAGCAATCGTTTACCGACAGAAAAAACAACCTGTACAAAGGATTGGGTGATTTTTATAAAGATTTTAGCGCCAAAGTTGACGAAAAAGTATTCGAGCAACTCATCAGTTTATATGCTACAAAAGTGCCAAAGCAATTCTTACCGAACACACTCATCAACGTTGATATTAACCAACTGACAAAATCTATTTATTCTAGTTCCAAACTAACTTCGTACTCTGGATCAAAAGAACTACTAACCGGTGACACAAAAACGGTATTAGACAACATCAACCGAGATCCTGCTTTTATTTTAGTAAAAAGTATGGCCGATATGTATCTTAAAGAAGTAAATCCTACTTACGAAGCTTTAAATTTGAAAATAACAGAATTGCAACGCAATTATATGAAAGCACAATTGGAGCTGAGTGAAAATTCAAAAATTTTCCCAGATGCTAATAGTACTTTGAGGGTGACTTATGGAAAAGTAAAAGGATACGAACCAAAAGACGGCGTATATTACTACCCCATCACATACCTAGACGGTGTAATGGAAAAATACATTCCGGGTGACTACGAATTTGACGTTTCTCCAAAATTGATTGACTTGTACCAAAACAAAGATTTTGGAAATTATTCCGATAACGGGAAAATGCCTGTATGTTTTATTGGTACCAATCACACTACAGGTGGAAATTCAGGAAGTCCAGCTTTAGATGCCAAAGGTAATTTGATTGGATTAAACTTTGATCGCGTTTGGGAAGGCACCATGAGCGACATCTATTATGATCCTAGTATTTGCAGAAATATTATGGTCGATATTCGTTATGTGCTTTTTATAATCGACAAATATGCAGATGCCAAAAATTTGATTGAAGAATTACAATTGGTACATCCCAAAAAAAACAAAAAAGAGAAGCGTTAGTGACTAACAATTACTATTTTAGCTCAAATTACACATTGGCATACTATTTGGTATTTAAACCCACGTGAATAAAGAATATAATTTAAAAAAAATACAAAAAAATATATTGCGTATTAATTTTTTTATATCTTTGCCACGAATTAATAATTAACCTTTATAATAAAATTAAGATGAAAAAAGTATTTTTAAGTTTAGCTGCTGTTGCTGTATTAACTGTTGTATCTTGTAAAAAAGCTGACGCTCCTGCTGAGGAAACTGTAGCTGTTGATTCTGCTGCTGTTACTGTTGATTCTGCTGCAACTCCTGCTGTTGATTCTGCTGCTACTGTAGTTGATTCTGCTGCTGCACCTGCTGCAACAACTGAAGCTGCTCCAGCTAAGTAATTTTTAAGTTACAGAAAAAATCAGGCCATCCATGTGATGGCTTTTTTTTATGCCTATAAATAAAAAAAACTCAAGATATACTTGAGCTTTTTTTATTTCAAAATACACAACAGCATCAATCCGGAAAAACAAAATTATTTTCAGAGAAATCTAGAATATCCGCACTAGCCGCATACAATTTAATCTCATTAATACCTTTGATCAATCGCAATTCAGTAGTATACTTTCTACTAGTAGCCAAATGACGCTCGTCTAACAAAAGCTTAAAAAAATATTGCCCCTTAGCTGATTTTACTTTTACAAACACAGCTGCATCAATAGAAGCCTTCAACCACGCAATATCTTCTTCGCCTTCAAACTTCAATTCATAACTTTGGCTAGTAAAAATCACTTTCCCTTTACGTGATGTAAAAACAAACTTATAAGTATCATTAAATCGCTTACTAATCACAAAAGCACCCATTTATTTACATTTACACGTTAAAGATTTTAGAATCAAATTACCCTATCCATCAGACCGATATTTGGATTTGTCATAAATAAAAAAAGCTCCAAACATAGTTTGAAGCTTTCTTGTACTCAGAGCGGGACTTGAACCCGCACGAACATTGCTGTTCACTGGATTTTAAGTCCAGCGTGTCTACCAATTTCACCATCCGAGCATTATGTGGTGTTTGAGCGAAAAACGGGGCT
>CAUPCW010000113.1:0-9743 GCA_963509895.1 uncultured Flavobacterium sp. | reverse complement strand
TATTATTATTATTACAATGCGTACAGGTACAGTTAAATTTTTCAATGAATCTAAAGGTTACGGATTCATTACAGACGAAGAAACAGGAAAAGACATTTTTGTTCATGCATCAGGAATCAAAGCGGAAGAATTACGCGAAGGTGACCGTGTAAGCTATGAAGAAGAAGAAGGAAGAAAAGGAAAAGTTGCTGCTCAAGTAGTAGTAATTTAAGCATAAAAATATTACAGTATTTTTTGCAAAAAAAGCAAAGCGCTTCGATTTATTTCGAAGCGCTTTTTTTTGTTCTATTAAAAAACAATAAATAATATTTTTTATTTATAATCATTAAAAATTAGAACAGATTAACAAACGTTTAGAACTGAAAAAAAGCATTTCCCTTGTGTTTTAATTCCTTGCAACCTATCTTTGTCGCTTGTTTAAGCAAGAAAAAAAACAACTATGCAAACCGAACAAATCAACTTCGTTCCTATCCTTATGCAATTACTTCTAGCAGTAGGATTTGTAACTGGAATCATCATTATTTCTGGGAAATTAGGTCCAAAAAGAAATTCGGCCAATAAAGATAAAAATTTCGAATGCGGAATTGAATCTGTAGGTAATGCTAGAATTCCTTTTTCTGTAAAATACTTTTTAGTAGCAATCCTTTTCGTTTTATTTGATGTTGAGGTGATCTTTTTATATCCTTGGGCCATCAATTTCAAGGAGTTAGGCATTGAAGGTATGATAAAAATGATTATTTTTATGCTCTTGTTACTAGTTGGTTTTTTCTATATAATCAAGAAAAAAGCCCTTGAGTGGGAATAAATTACAGACAATAGAAATTGAATACTATATCAATTATGACAGATTCTAACACAAATATGGTTGCTCCTCCAGAAGGAGTTGTTGGTGAAGGTTTTTTTGCAACTAAACTAAACGATGTTGTAGGATTAGCAAGAGCCAATTCTCTATGGCCATTACCCTTTGCTACTTCTTGCTGCGGTATCGAATTCATGGCAACTATGGCTTCTCATTATGACTTAGCTCGTTTTGGCTCAGAGAGAGTAAGTTTCTCTCCTAGACAAGCGGATATGCTGATGGTTATGGGCACTATTTCTAAAAAAATGGGACCGATATTGCGACAAGTATACGAACAAATGTCAGAACCTAGATGGGTTATTGCCGTAGGAGCTTGTGCTTCCTCAGGTGGAATCTTTGACACCTATTCTGTACTACAAGGCATTGACAAAATAATACCTGTAGATGTTTACGTTCCCGGATGTCCTCCAAGACCAGAACAAATTGTTGATGGAGTAATGCAGTTACAAGAACTTGTAAAAAACGAATCGGTTAGAAGACGAAGCTCACCAGAATATCAAGAATTATTAGCTTCTTATAATATCAAATAAAAGATGGCATTAGAAACAACAGAAATACAAGAAAAACTAGTAGCCACATTTGGTACTGCTGTTTTTCAATTCAATCAAGATAGAGATATTTTTACATTTGAAGTTTCAGCTGATGTTATTACTTCGGTTATACTTTTTTTAAAAAACGACCCTCAATTACGTTTTCACTTTTTTACTGATTTGTGCGGTGTACATTACCCTGACAATGAAGAAGAAAGACAATTTGCTGTAGTATATCATATGCACAATTGGTACGAAAACAAACGCATCCGAATCAAAACTTTTTTGAACGGTGCACAACCAGAAGTAAAATCTGTAGCTATTATTTTTCCTTGTGCGAACTGGATGGAACGCGAGACCTATGATTTCTTCGGAATCAATTTCATTGGACACCCTCAATTGAAACGAATTTTAAATATGGATGAAATGGTTTCATTCCCTATGCGAAAAGAATTCCCAATGGAAGACGGTGGAAGAACAGACAAAGACGACCGATTCTTCGGAAGAACACCATCGAATTGCTAAAAACGAACTTATAATTTTTCACATTAGATAAATGTCAGAACTATTATTACCACCAGAGCATCGCTATGCTAAAATAATCAAAGAGCGTCATAATGAAGACGGAAGTGAACTTTCGATTCTGAATTTAGGACCAACTCACCCTGCCACACACGGTATTTTTCAAAACATCTTATTGATGGATGGAGAAAAAATACTGGAAGCAGAACCTACCATTGGATACATCCATAGAGCTTTCGAAAAAATAGCCGAAAATCGTCCGTTTTACCAAATCACTCCTCTTACAGACCGAATGAACTATTGTTCTTCACCCATCAACAATATGGGATGGTGGATGACTTTAGAAAAATTATTAGGCGTTGAAGTGCCCAAAAGAGCACAATACCTTCGTGTAATTGTAATGGAATTAGCCAGAATAACCGATCACCTTATTTGTAACTCCATTCTAGGAGTAGATACTGGTGCGTATACTGGATTTTTGTATGTTTTCCAATTTAGAGAAAAGGTATACGAAATTTACGAAGAAATTTGCGGGGCTCGTTTAACGACCAATATGGGAAGAATTGGAGGTTTTGAAAGAGATTGGTCACCAAAAGCCTTTGAATTATTAAACACTTTCCTTGAAGACTTCCCGGTAGCTTGGAAAGAATTTGAAAATTTATTCGAAAGAAATAGAATCTTTATAGATAGAACCGTAAATGTAGGAGGAATTACCGCCGAAAAAGCGTTGGCTTATGGCTTTACTGGCCCCAATTTACGTGCCGCAGGCGTTGATTATGATGTTCGTGTGGCGCAACCTTATTCCTCTTACGAAGACTTTGACTTTATCGTTCCTGTTGGAAAATCAGGTGATACCTATGACCGTTTTTGTGTGCGTAATGCCGAAGTTTGGGAAAGTTTAAGCATCATCAAACAAGCATTGGCCAAAATGCCGGCAGGTAATGAATTCCACGCCGATGTTCCAGAATATTATTTGCCTCCAAAAGAAGATGTATACACTACTATGGAATCCTTGATTTATCACTTCAAAATTGTTATGGGAGAAGTTCCTGTACCTGTTGGAGAAGTCTACCATCCGGTAGAAGGAGCTAATGGTGAAATTGGATTTTATTTAGTATCAGACGGTAGTAGAACACCTTATCGTTTGCATTTCCGCAGACCTTGTTTTATTTATTATCAAGCCTATCCGGAAATAATTAAAGGTTCGATGTTATCAGATGCGATTGTAATATTATCAAGTTTAAATGTAATCGCTGGAGAATTAGACGCATAAAAAAAATGAAGAATGCAGATGGAAGGATGTCGATTGAAAAATCTAAAATCTAAAATCTAAAATCTAAAATTAAAAATGGAAAGAAAACAGTACGAACAAGCAATAAATATGACCGAAGCCTTGATGGAACGCATCAATGAATTGATTAGCCATTATCCTGAAGGTAAACAAAAATCGGCATTACTACCTGTTTTACACGAAGTTCAAGATGCACATGACAACTGGTTAAGCGTGGCTTTGATGGATAAAGTTGCTGAAATCCTGACAATCAAACCCATTGAAGTCTATGAAGTGGTTTCTTTTTATACCATGTTCAACCAAAGACCAATTGGAAAATACATGTTCGAATTTTGTCAAACTTCGCCTTGTTGCCTAAATGGTGTAGAAAATTTAATGGACTACACTTGCGAAAAACTAGGGGTAAATGTTGGTGAAACAACTGCAGATGGCTTGTTCGAAGTAAGAGGTGTAGAATGTTTAGGTGCTTGTGGCTATGCACCAATGATGCAGTTAGGTGATTTCTATAAAGAACATTTAACAGAAGAAAAAATCGATCAAATCATTTCGGATTGTAGAGATAATAAAATAATAGTACACGATAAATAAGATGTCACAAAAAATATTATTAGACAAAATCAATATTCCTGGGATAAAAACCTACGAAGTCTATCGTGCTAACGGTGGCTATGCTTCTGTAGAAAAAGCTTTAAAAACCTTGACACCTGATGAAGTTGTTGAAGAAGTAAAAACTTCGGGACTTAGAGGTCGTGGTGGAGCTGGATTCCCAGCGGGAATGAAATGGAGTTTTATTGATAAAAAATCAGGAAAACCAAGGCATTTAGTTTGTAATGCCGACGAATCTGAACCAGGAACCTTCAAAGATCGTTTCTTGATGGAATATATTCCTCACTTATTAATTGAAGGAATGATTACTTCTAGTTACGCACTAGGCGCTAATCTATCCTACATTTACATTCGTGGTGAATACATGTGGGTTTATAAAATCTTAGAACGCGCCATTGCTGAAGCAAAAGCAGCTGGATGGTTGGGTAAAAATATACTAGGTACAGGCTATGATTTAGATCTGTATGTACAAATTGGTGGTGGAGCTTATATCTGTGGTGAAGAAACAGCACTTATAGAATCTTTGGAAGGAAAACGTGGTAATCCACGTATCAAACCACCTTTCCCTGCGGTATCTGGTCTTTGGGCTAATCCGACGGTAGTGAACAATGTAGAAACTATTGCAGCCGTGCCATGGATTGTAAACAATTCAGGTGCTGATTATGCTAAAATAGGCGTAGGAAGATCTACTGGAACTAAATTAATCTCTGCATCTGGACACATTAAAAATCCAGGAGTTTACGAAATAGAACTAGGATTAAGCGTATACGAATTCATGAATTCTGACGAATATTTGGGAGGAATGAGCTCTGACCGTCCGTTGAAAGCCTTTGTACCAGGAGGAAGTTCGGTGCCAATTTTGCCAGCCAACTTAATCTACAAAACTGCCGCAGGTGAAGACCGATTGATGACTTATGAGTCGTTGAGCGATGGTGGTTTTGCTACAGGTTCTATGTTAGGTTCTGGTGGATTCATTGTGTATAATGACACTAGCTGTGTTGTTAGAAACACTTGGAATTTCTCTCGTTTCTACCACCATGAAAGTTGTGGACAATGTACCCCTTGTCGTGAAGGTACTGGTTGGTTAGAAAAAGTATTGCACCGTATTGAAAACGGACACGGTCGTGAAGAAGATATTGATTTATTATTGAGTATTCAGAGCAAAATCGAAGGAAATACCATTTGTCCTTTAGGTGATGCTGCTTCTTGGCCAGTAGCTGCTGCTATTCGCCATTTTAGAGATGAATTTGAATACCACATTCGTTTCCCAGAAAAAATAAAAAACAGAGATCATTTTGTTGCTGAACCATTCGAACAGGTTAAGCACTTAGTTGGTAAAGTAACAGTATAAGTCAGAAGTTAGAAGTCAGAAGTTAGAAGGTAAAAGTGTATGATACTTGAACTTTAAACTTTTAAACATAAAAAAAATGAAAGTAACAATAGACGGTCAGTCCATAGAAGTAGAACCAGGAACAACCATCCTACAAGCCGCTCGTATGATTGGTGGAGATGTAGTTCCGCCAGCGATGTGTTATTATTCTAAACTAAAAGGAAGCGGTGGTAAATGCCGTTGTTGTTTAGTTGAAGTATCCAAAGGAAGTGAAGCTGACCCAAGACCCATGCCAAAATTAATGGCCTCTTGTGTAACTGGCTGTATGGACGGAATGGAAGTAAACAGCAAATCTTCTGAAAGAGTTACCGAAGCAAGAAAAGCGGTTACAGAGTTTTTACTCATCAACCACCCTTTAGATTGCCCAATATGTGATCAAGCTGGAGAATGCGATTTGCAAAACTTAAGCTTTGAACACGGAAAATCACAAACGCGCTATATAGAAGAAAAAAGAACATTTGAACCAGAGAACATTGGTCCAAATATTCAACTACATATGAACCGTTGTATTTTGTGCCAAAGATGTGTACAAGTAGCGGATCAATTAACAGACAACCGAGTACACGGCGTTTTAGATAGAGGAGATCATGCTAATATTTCCACTTGTATTTCTAAAGCGATTGACAATGAATTCTCAGGAAACATGATTGATGTGTGTCCTGTAGGAGCATTGACTGACAAAACCTTTCGTTTTAAATCAAGAGTTTGGTTCAACAAACCTTTCAATGCACACAGAGAGTGTACTACTCCTGGATGTTGTGGTAACACTACTGTTTGGATGTTCGGAGGCGAAATTCAACGTGTAACTGGAAGAAAAGACGAATATCACGAGGTAGAAGAATTCATTTGCAACACATGTCGCTTTGACAAAAAAGAAGTAAGTGACTGGGTAATTGAAGGACCAAGAGTGTTTGAGAAAGACTCTGTAATCAACCAAAACAATTACACCAAAACAGAAAAAGTAATCATTAATACCGAAAAGAATATTCTATCTGGTAGAGATCAAGATCGTAAAAAAATCAGTATGGCCGAGATTGATTACAATGAAAAAATTGATGGCAACTTAATAGATTCGAACAAAAATGGATAGTACCTTTATTATAGAAAAAAGTGTTGTTATAGTTGTTGTATTTGCTATTACCATGTTGGTAGCTATGTATTCTACTTGGGCTGAACGTAAAGTAGCTGCTTATCTACAAGATAGAGTTGGCCCTAACCGAGCTGGATGGGGAGGATTATTTCAACCACTTGCCGATGGACTAAAATTGTTCGCCAAAGAAGAATTTGAACCGAATACACCTAACCGTTTTTTGTTTTTCATAGGTCCCGGCATAGCCATGGGAACCGCATTAATGACAAGTGCCGTTATTCCTTGGGGAGACCGTTTGCATCTTTTTGGGAGGGATATTTTATTACAAGCTACAGATATCAATATTGGGTTGTTGTACTTTTTTGGTGTTGTTTCAATAGGCGTTTATGGAATCATGATTGGAGGCTGGGCTTCGAACAATAAATTCTCGTTGATGGGAGCCGTTCGTGCAGCTTCACAAATGGTATCATACGAAGTGGCTATGGGATTATCTATGATTGCTTTATTAATGATGACGGGAACTTTGAGTTTAAGAGAAATTTCGGCTCAACAAGCAGGAATGAACTGGAATGTGTTTTACCAACCTTTATCTTTTTTAATCTTTTTGATATGTGCTTTTGCAGAAACTAACCGTACACCATTTGACTTACCAGAGTGTGAGAGTGAATTAATTGGAGGTTACCATACAGAATATTCTTCTATGAAAATGGGATTCTATTTATTTGCAGAATATGCCAATATGTTTATCTCTTCTACTATCTTGTCTATTTTATTCTTCGGAGGTTACAATTATCCTGGAATGGACTATATTGTTGAAAACTGGGGCGTGAATATTGGCAATGTTTTAGGAATAGTTGTTTTATTTGCAAAAATATTCGGATTCATCTTTTTCTATATGTGGGTAAGATGGACGATCCCAAGATTTAGATACGATCAATTGATGCACTTAGGATGGAGAATTCTGATTCCACTTTCTATTATGAATATTATCATCACTGGAATTGTTATTTTGAGAGCAGATATTGCTACTTATTTAGGATTCTAAAATTCACAATATGGCAGCATCTCGAATTACAATAATATTATTATTAGCATATTCATTTGTATTCTGTCAAATTAAAAGTGAACTAGATATAGACAAACTTAAAGGTAAAGTTAAATCTGTAAAAACAATATTTTTTCTTATAATGTAAGTCATAAGGAGGCAATGTTTTGGGAAAAACTTCTACTGATAGTGTTAATTATGACAAAATTGGACAAAAGAATGATTTATGTAAATGAAAATTTTAAATATATCATTGAAAGAAAGATAAAATATTATTAATGTTGTTTACAATCTAATCTTAAAGAAACCAAATCTGCATCTCAAGTTATAAAAAGTAAATTATTTTACAGAATAGTTTTGAATTAAAAATCTTGTAGTCGTAATTTGCGGCCACAGATAAAAAGATATTAAAATGAGTAAGGAATTAATGATTACAAACGAATTTATAATGAGTAAAATAGTACTCATTAGAGATCAAAAAGTAATGATTGATTCTGATTTAGCTAGTCTTTATGGGGTAGAAACCAAACAACTAAAAAGACAGGTTCGTAGAAATATTGAGCGATTTCCAGAGGATTTTATGTTTGAATTAACAAATACAGAATCAGAAATCTTGAGGAGCCAATTTGGCACCTCAAGTTGGGGAGGAACTAGATATGCTCCATTAGTATTTACAGAACAAGGGGTTGCAATGTTATCAAGTGTTTTGAATAGTCCAACAGCAATTAAAGTAAATATTCAAATTATTCGTGTTTTCACAAAAATACGGCAAGAAATTTCAGAGAGCTTGAATATGAAATTAGAAATTGAATCAATAAAGGCTAAATTATCAAACCATGGTAAAAACATAGAACTAGTGTTTTCGTACTTAGATGAGTTGATGGATAAACAAGAAAATAAAGTAGAACGACCAAAAATAGGTTATAAAAAATAAAAAACGAATACCATAGCCCTGATAGTAGCGGCATCCTTTTATTTTTTTCTTTATAAAATAAAAGATATAGCGAATAGCAGGATTAGCTTTAAATAAAAACAAAAAATGTCAATAGAAACTATATCATTATCGGGTAGAAAAAAGATGGTCTCAAACAAAGAGATGACCTTTTTAGAACGCATGTATCTTGTAGCGATTGTTAAAGGTTTGGTGATTACCATCAAGCACTTTTTTAAGAAAAAAGCAACGATTCATTATCCGGAGCAAGTGCGTGCAATGAGTCCTATATACCGCGGACAACATATGCTTAAGCGCGATGAGCAAGGAAGAGAGAACTGTACTGCGTGTGGATTGTGTGCTTTGTCGTGCCCTGCAGAAGCCATCACAATGAGAGCTGGAGAACGCAAAACCGATGAAAAACACTTGTATCGTGAAGAGAAATATGCCGAAATCTACGAAATTAATATGCTGCGTTGTATTTTTTGTGGTTTATGTGAAGAGGCTTGTCCTAAAGATGCAATTTACTTAACCCTTTCAAAAGAATTGGTTCCCGCTAATTATACTAGAGAAGATTTTATTTTTGGAAAAGATAAATTAGTAATGCCTTTAGAAATGGCTCTTAAAAACACACAACTTAATAACGCGAACTAATGTCTACAGTACTCATCGTTTTTTGCCTTTTAGGCTTTATCACTTTAGCCAGCGCATTTCTAACGGTTTTTAGCCGAAATCCAATACACAGTGCTATTTACTTAGTGATTTGTTTCTTCTCGATTGCAGGTCATTATTTATTATTGAATGCTCAATTTTTGGCAATAGTTCATATCATTGTGTACTCTGGTGCAATTATGATTTTGTTCTTATTTACAATCATGTTAATGAATTTGAATAAGGAAGATGAAGTACATAAACCAAGAATCACTCGTTTAGGAGCAATTGTTTCGTTTTGTTTAGTATGCTTGGTATTGATTGCCATTTTTACCAATTCAAAGCCAATTGTTGGAGAATATGTAGCTACTGGAGAAGATTTTCAATCCATCAATGTTTTGGGTAAAATTCTATTAAACGAATATATGGTTCCGTTTGAATTTGCCTCTATTTTGTTATTGACAGCTATGATAGGAACGGTTCTATTGTCTAAAAAAGAAAAATTAGAAAAGTAAGATGAATAATATTTTAAACCAGATTGGTATCGAAAACTACATCTTTTTGAGTGTCATACTTTTTTGTATCGGCATCTTTGGAGTTTTATACAGACGAAATGCCATCATTGTTTTCATGTCAATTGAGATCATGTTGAATGCCGTGAATTTACTTTTTGTAGCTTTCTCTACGTATCACCAAGATGCGCAAGGACAAGTTTTTGTGTTTTTCTCAATGGCGGTAGCGGCAGCAGAAGTAGCTGTTGGACTTGCGATTTTAGTTTCTATTTTTAGAAATCTAGGGTCGATTAGTATCGATAATTTAAAAAACTTA
>CAUPCW010000112.1:0-9976 GCA_963509895.1 uncultured Flavobacterium sp. | reverse complement strand
CCCCAATATTGCGGTCTGGACGGGACTCGAACCCGCGACCCCATGCGTGACAGGCATGTATTCTAACCAACTGAACTACCAAACCTCTGCGTTATTGCGGTGGCAAAGATACAACAGATTTCTAGTTTTCCAAGCGTTTTTCAAAAAAAATTTCAATAAAAACAACACTCTCTATCCAAAGTTTTGTTTTTCAATCAAATAGGCAGTTAAAATTTTTTCAAAATTTTCACCCACACTCACCGGAATGTACTTAATCTTGTTCTGTACACACGTCATTGCCACTTTTTCGAAGTATTCTTGCATCTTTTTTTCGTAAAATTCTTTAATAGTATCTGCAAAAACAGCAATTTCTTCTCCAGATTCTAAATCCACGAACCTTTTTGGAGCCGAATCGAAGTCAAAATTCAATTCTGTTTTATAATCCATCACATGAAAAAGAACCACTTTATGCTTATTATGCTTCAAATGTTGTAAGGCTGCAAATAACTTCTCGTCCGACGAACTCACCTCATCCGACTGAAACATGTCCGTAAAAAGTAAAATCATCGATCTACGGTGCATTTTCTCCGCAATTTGATGCAAATAAGTAACCGTATCGGTAGTTTTCTTTGGTGTTTGGTTTTCAAGTAAATTTTCGAGCGCATTCAACAACATTCTATGATGACGATCACTCCCTTTTTCAGGAGCATAGTATTCATACGAATCCGAAAAAACACTCAGTCCCACCGCATCGCGTTGCTTTTTCAATATATTCATCAACACCGCTGATGCCAAAACCGAGAAACCAATCTTATTTTCATAAAACAACTGCCCGCTACTCAGTTTCGGATAATGCATAGACGACGAATTATCGATAATAATATGGCACCGCATGTTCGTTTCCTCCTCATACCGTTTAGTATACAAACGATCCGTCTTAGCATACAATTTCCAATCCATGTGCTTAGTACTCTCTCCCGCATTATACACCTTATGCTCCGAAAACTCTGCCGAAAAACCATGAAACGGACTTTTATGCATCCCCGAAATAAAGCCCTCAACAACTTGATTCGCCAGCAACTCCAAATGCTGAAACTTACTTATCTTCTCTATTTGTAATTCCATCTTCATCTTTCAAATATATCAAAAATCAACGTTCAATTCTTTTTTTGAAGCAGAAACAAAGGCTTTTTTTACCATCATTGGTCCTGCTGTCCGCTATATCTGTCGCGCTGAACCCCAGCGCCACAGGATGCCACTCCCATCAGGGCTAGAGAGAAACATTGTGCACTTTTGAAACAACGGACACTCCTTTTTGGTCACAAAAAAAGGCTTGACTTTCGTCAAACCTTTCTTTCAATATTACAAGTGTCGATTACAACAAAGCATCTAAACTATCTGCATACGTTTGTTTTGGAGCCACACCTACTTGTTTTCCTACTACTTCTCCGTTATGAAAAACCAATACCGTTGGAATGTTACGAACTCCGTATTTGGCAGCAAATTCTTGATTAGCATCAACATCTACTTTACCCACTACCACTTTTCCTTCGTATTCATTGCTTAATTCATCAATGATTGGTCCAACCATTCTACAAGGCCCACACCATGCTGCCCAAAAATCAACCATTACCGGTTTGTCTGATTTCAAAACCACTTCTTCAAAAGTAGCGTCTGTTATTGCTAAAGCCATTTTCTATTTGTTTAAATGAACCCTCCTCTTTGATTTGGGTATCGGTTGCTATTTTTTTTAATAAAGTTCAAATTTAGGAATTAAAAATCAATCCCAAAGCATCTGCAAATTAGTTTTGGCTATCATTCCATTGTTTGTGCTTATTTCCAAAAAAAAAAGAGCCGTTCAATATGAACAACTCTTTTCTTTTAATCATTTCATGAGTGGGATTATAAGCTATATTTCAAACCTAAAGTTAATCCTATACCACTAATTCCAACGAAAGAACTAATATCGTCTGTTGCTTTTGTAGCATCAAAACCAGCTGCATTAGTCACTTTACTATTAGAAGAAGTCGTTAACTTTTCAACATAATTCGAGTGTTTTGCAGAGTAAGAAGCATCTGGTCTTAAAGCAGTTGCCTCATCCAATTTATTCACACCATTTTCTTTGTATACTTCAGTTTCTTTTGTTTTACCATGAACTGTAAAGTTGCGATACTCCACTTCAGCAAATGCAGATAATTTCTTTCCTAACTTATAAGAAGTTCCTACAGCAGCCATAAAACCTACTGTTGGACTTGGCTTAACCACGTCTTTAGCATACGTCTTAGTTACTCCTAGAGGATTTGTATAAGTACGATTGGTTTCGATAGTCAAATCTCCGTGTACAGGCACGATAACTCCAACTTTAGAGTAAGGCTCAAATCCTTTCGCTTCACCAAGAAACAAAACTAAAGCAGGTGCTAAATCCAAAGCACTAATTTGACCAACAGCATTACCAGTAACAAAAGTAGGACCTGCAGCCACTAATCTGTTTGTAGTTTCAACCATTGTCTTATCCTTACTGTTGTAGTAGTTAATTCCCATTTCCACTCCTAAACGAGTAGTAAAACGGTACCCTACATTACCTCCAAAACGAAAACCTTCTCCAAAAGAACCCGTGATAGTTTCTCTTGAAATCAAAGTAGTTCCATTTGCAGCATACACATCCTTATTAGGCGCTTGCCCATTTACAACTGGAAATTCAGTAGCCGCAGTTTGCATAAAATAAGACCCGCCTATTTTAAAATACCAGCTCTCGCTTTTTTCGGTTTGCGCCATCATAGCAGTAGCCATCAAAACGAAACTAAATAAAAATAAATTCTTTTTCATAATAGTAATTTTGTTTAACGCTACAAACTTATAATAATTTAAGCCATTTCAAAGAGGCCAACAAACCCAATGTGTATGAAAACGTTTTCTTGATATCATAATTAAGAAAAGAATTTTTAATCTATTTTTTTAGTGTTAAATTAACGAGAATCTGTAATTTTTTTAACTCTTAAAATTAATTCAATTTGAAGTTGATTTGCATCTTTTCTAACTCAAACAAAAGCTCATTCGAAATTTTTATCTTTACTTTTCTACTAGGCATAGCCAGTTTGGTTACTACTTTAATTTCTTCTATTTCCTCTACTTTTGCTACCGTGTTAACTACTGGATTCTCTATATTTTCTGCCTCCTCAACTTCATTGTTATCCACAAAATCGGCGTCATCTATTTCGTCTATTGTGGTCGTTCTTTCTACCATTTGTCGCACTCGTTCCAACTCCATCACTTCAAAAGACACCGTATGTTCTCCTTTATTTTGCAAAAACAACTGATTGAGTTTATAGATAAATTCAGCTTCAATATCTTTGATATTCAATAACAAAATCAATTTTTTAGCATAAGCCTCCAACACATCTTGCAATTGTTTTACCTCAACAAACTGTATTCTAGGCTCAGTACGTTTACCCGTTTCTTGATTGACCCAACCTTCTTTGACTAGTATCTTTATATAGGTGAAATTATTTTGAATAAAAAAATGTCGAAACTTCAAGTATTCTTCTCCAAAAATTCGGAACTCAAAATTCTCATCATAGCCTTCGAGCGTAAACATGCCCCATCCTTTGCCATTTTTGGCCACGCGATGCTGCACATTATTTATGATACCTGCAAAAGTTAGCGTTTTAGTAACATGTTGTTCTAAATTTTTAAGAGCTTCCAACCTTACGTTACAGAAATACTTCATTTCAAACTTATAGTCATCCAAAGGATGTCCAGAGATATAGATACCAACGACCTCTTTCTCTTTGGCTAATTTCTCCATTGTACTCCAATCCTCACAGGGAGGCACCACAGGTTCAGCAATTTGCACTTCGCTACTTTCTCCAAACAAACTCACTTGGGAGGAGTTTTCATTTTCTTGAAATTTTGCACCATATCGAATCGCTTTTTCATAAAACGTAATACCATCGCCATCATCATGAAAATATTGTGCCCGAGTCGTCGCCTCAAAAGAATCAAAACCACCCGCTAAGGCTAAATTTTCGAATGCTTTTTTATTGGCAGCTCGCAAATCGATGCGTTTGGCCAGATCAAAAATAGATTTATATTTTCCGTCTTTCCTATTTTCAACAATTGTTGCCACCGCTCCAGAACCCACACCTTTAATGGCTCCCATACCAAAACGAACAGCGTAGTCTTCATTTACCGTAAATTTATAGAAAGACTCGTTAACATCAGGACCCAAAACCTGCAATCCCATACGTTTACATTCTTCCATAAAAAACGACACTTGCTTGATGTCATTCATGTTATTTGAAAGCACCGCAGCCATATATTCTGCCGGATAATGCGCTTTCAAATAAGCCGTTTGGTACGCAATCCAAGCATAACAAGTGGAGTGGGATTTATTAAAAGCATAACTCGCAAAAGCTTCCCAGTCTTTCCAAATCTTCTCTAAAACCGTTGCATCATGACCTTTGGCAGCTGCTTGCTCCACAAACTTGGGCTTCATTTTGTCCAATACGTCTTTTTGCTTTTTACCCATTGCTTTTCGCAAAACGTCGGCCTCACCTTTAGTAAAACCAGCCAAAGATTGAGACAAAAGCATCACCTGCTCTTGGTACACCGTAATTCCGTAGGTTTCAGACAAATACTCAGCACAAGCATCTAAATCGTATTTGATTTCTTCTTCGCCATTTTTTCTTCGAACGAAAGACGGAATATACTCTAACGGTCCTGGACGATACAAGGCATTCATCGCAATCAAATCCCCAAAAACAGTAGGCTTCAAGTCCTTCATGTATTTTTGCATTCCGGGTGACTCGTATTGGAATATCCCTACGGTTTCTCCTCTTTGAAAGAGCTCATAAGTTTTAACATCATCAATAGGAAACGTATCGGGATCGAGCTGAATTTCAGTTCGGTATTTAACTAATTTAACGGTGTCCTTTATCAATGTAAGGGTCTTCAACCCCAAGAAGTCCATTTTCAACAATCCCGCACTTTCAGCCACCGAGTTATCGAACTGGGTAACATACAAATCCGAATCTTTGGCTGTAGTTACTGGAACATAATTGGTAATATCTGATGGTGTAATAATCACCCCACAAGCGTGGATACCCGTGTTTCGCATCGACCCTTCCAATATCTTGGCCTGCTGAATGGTTTCTCCAGCCAAATCACCGCCATTGGCAATAGCAATGAGTTCTTTTACGCCTTCAAACTCATCCGAGCGCAACGCTTTTTTTACGTCGTCTTCTTTTTCTGAAATAAAACGCGCCAAATTCCATTTTGATGGCATCATACCCGGAATTAACTTCGCAATTCTATCCGCTTCAAACAAAGGCAAATCCAATACACGAGCCGTATCTCGAATAGCCGATTTCGTAGCCATTTTACCATAGGTAATAATTTGAGCTACTTGATTGGCACCATATTTATTGATTACATAATCCATTACACGACCACGGCCCTCATCATCAAAATCGATATCAATATCGGGCATGGACACACGATCTGGATTCAGGAAACGCTCAAAAAGCAAATCGTATTTAATAGGGTCAATATTGGTAATTCCTAAACAATACGCTACCGCCGAACCCGCTGCCGAACCACGCCCTGGCCCAACAGAAACGTCCATTTTTCTGGCTTCGGCGATAAAATCTTGTACAATCAAGAAATAACCTGGATAACCCGAATTGGAAATGGTCAATAATTCAAAATCCAATCGTTCTTGAATCGACTCCGTGATTTCACCATAACGTCGCTTTGCTCCTTCCATCGTAAGATGTCGCAAATAGGCATTTTCACCACGAACTCCACCATCAGCTTCATCTTCTGGTACCACAAATTCTTGTGGAATGTCGTATTTAGGCAACAGTACGTCACGGTACAAGGAGTAAATTTCAACTTTATCTACAATTTCTTGAATGTTGATAATCGCATCAGGCAAATCAGCAAAGAGTTTTTTCATCTCCTCACCCGACTTATAATAATATTCCTGATTGGGCAATCCATAACGATAGCCTCGACCTCTACCAATAGGCGTGGCTTGTTTTTCGCCATCTTTTACACACAACAAGATATCGTGTGCATTGGCATCTTCTTTATTTAAATAATAGGTATTGTTGGTGGCAATAAGTTTGACTTGATGTTTCTGAGAAAATTCAATGAGTGTTGTATTCACCCTATTTTCATCTTCTTGATTGTGGCGCATGATTTCGAGATACAAATCCTCACCAAATTGTGCTTTCCACCAAAGCAGGGCATCCTCCGCTTGGTTTTCCCCTACATTCAGAATTTTACTCGGAATTTCTCCGTATAAATTTCCAGACAAAACCATTATATCATCTTTGTACTGTTCGACTATAGTCCTATCAATTCTTGGCACATAATAAAAGCCTGCTGTGTAAGCAATAGAAGCCATTTTGGCCAAATTGTGATAGCCTTTTTTATTCTTTGCCAATAAAACCACTTGATAACCATTGTCTTTCTTGGTTTTATCCAAATGATTATCACAGATGTTGAACTCACAACCTACAATAGGTTTTATCTCGGTTTCAGTGGGTTCTTCTCCACTTTCTACCAATGCTTTGTTTTTAGCCGATGCCGATTTGTTGTGATTCATAACGGCACTCACAAAATGAAAAGCCCCCATCATGTTTCCAGTATCCGTCATGGCTACTGCAGGGAAATTATTTTTGGCCGTAGCCGCTACCAAACCACCAATCGCAATGGTGGATTGCAAAACAGAAAACTGTGTGTGATTGTGCAAATGAGCAAAAGCTGCTGCCGAAAAATCTTTCTTTTCTGTTTCGGTCAAAATTGGTGCATCGGTAACAACGCCTGAGGCTTTAAGTTGTTCCCGAATGGCATCAGAAGCCTTCTTAAGATTGATGTGCTTTAATCCAATTAACGGAAAAGGATCTGGATTTTTACTTTGGAATTCCTTGAAGTAAATAGGCTCTACTTCCAACTCCTGTTTGGTAAAAACTTCTTTTCTAATTAATTCCAGAAAACATCTTGTGGTGGCCTCAACGTCGGCAGTGGCGTTGTGTGCTTCTGCAAAAGGTTGGTCAAATAAATACTGATGCAACTCAGTAAGCGTTGGCAATTTGAACTTACCTCCTCTACCTCCCGGTAATTTCAGTAAGGAAGCCGTTACTTCTGTACACGTGTCAAGAATCAGCATTTCACCCATAGGCGAAGCCACACCCAAACGATAAAACTCGCAACCCATAATATTGACATCAAAACCTACATTTTGACCTACAATAAATTTAGCTTTACCTAAAGCTATATTGAACTTCTCCAATACTTCCGCCAATGGAATTCCCTCTGCTTGCGCTAATTCGGTAGAAATACCGTGGATTCGCTCGGCATCATAAGGAATATTGAATCCTTCTGGCTGCACCAAATAATCTTGATGCTCCACCAAATTCCCCATATCATCGTGCAACTGCCAAGCGATTTGTATACATCTTGGCCAGTTATCAGTATCAGATAAGGGCGCTCCCCAACGCTTGGGTAATCCGGTGGTTTCGGTATCGAATATTAAGTACATAGGTTAAAATAACAAAGATTAAAAATTCCAAAATCCAATTTTGAAACTCCTTAAAAAACTGATTTTAAAGAGTATAAAAAAAAGCAAAATACAAAATGGCGGAAGTTCAAATTTAGTTTTTTTTTAAAGAAACTAGAGGCTATTTGTTTTTTTATTCCAATCAAAATCTTGCTTAAAATTTCGGCACCAAAGCCAAAGAAATTTTAACCCTTTTCATTAAAAAAATAGCAAATCTCATTTTTGGATGTCGTAGTTTTCAATTAAAAAAAAAGTGTTTTAAAGAACTCATCTTATCAATTTTACTTCTAAATAATACCCCTTTCACTAGGCACAAAAACAGCACTTTGTTGACTATTTTTAATCAAAAAACAAGATTTAGATAGAAAAAACGCAGTGAAATCATTGAAAAAACGGTTTAATTAAAAAATAACATAATAAAAACACAATATCTAAAAAGGATTTTAATTTTAAAAAAAGATGTTCCCTCTTTTCAAATCAATAGCAAAACCAATCCAACTTTTTCCTTAAAAAA
The DNA here is from genome assembly GCA_963509895.1 of uncultured Flavobacterium sp. Lineage (GTDB taxonomy): Bacteria > Bacteroidota > Bacteroidia > Flavobacteriales > Flavobacteriaceae > Flavobacterium. Next base: position 1,919 of record CAUPCW010000112.1, on the reverse strand, counting down.
GAAAGTTTTTAATTCTAATCTGCCGTAGAAAAAGAATTTGGGTATCGTATATAATGAAATTTCAAAATTGACACTTTTTATTCGTTTGCTACATTTGTCTTCCAAGTTATACTTTTTGGGTAGTAACCCAATAAAAAAGACCAATACACTAAAAAAAATAGTTAAAATGAGTACTACATTATTCGACAAAGTATGGGATGCGCACGTGGTGCGTAAAATAGAAGATGGACCAGATGTGTTTTTTATTGACCGTCATTTTATTCACGAAGTGACTAGTCCTGTAGCTTTTTTAGGTTTGAAAGAAAGAGGCATCAAGGTATTGTATCCTGAGCGCACTTTTGCCACTGCCGATCACAATACACCAACTATAAACCAACACTTACCGGTTGCCGATGCTTTATCTGCTAACCAATTGAAAGCGTTGGAAGACAATGCCGCTGAATATGGCATTTCGCACTGGGGATTGGGCCATCAAAAAAATGGTATCGTTCACGTTGTAGGTCCTGAAAACGGAATTACTTTACCCGGCGCAACTATCGTTTGTGGTGACTCTCATACATCTACTCACGGTGCTTTTGGAGCGATTGCTTTTGGTATCGGAACTTCGGAGGTGGAAATGGTTATGGCTACGCAATGTATTATGCAGCCTAAGCCAAAGAAAATGCGTATCAACGTAAATGGAACTTTGAGCAAAGGTGTGGGACCAAAAGACGTAGCATTATATATTATTTCAAAATTGACAACTTCGGGCGGAACAGGATATTTTGCTGAATATGCAGGAAATGTTTTTGAAGAAATGTCAATGGAAGGCCGTATGACGGTTTGTAATTTGAGTATCGAAATGGGGGCTCGTGGTGGTATGATTGCTCCTGACCAAAAAACATTCGATTTCTTGGAAGGTCGTTTGTATGCTCCAAAAGGAGAAACTTGGACCAAAGCAGTGGAGTATTGGAAAACTCTGAAAACAGATGCTGATGCAATATTTGATGCTGAATTGAATATCGACGCAGCGGATATCGAACCAATGATTACTTACGGAACCAATCCTGGAATGGGAATTGGTATCACCAAAAATATTCCAAACGCTAACCAAGTGGAAGGTGGTGCCGAAACTTATAAAAAATCTTTGGGCTATATGGGTTTCCAAGAAAATGACGTGATGATTGGCAAACCAATTGATTTCGTTTTTTTAGGAAGCTGTACCAATGGTCGTATTGAAGATTTTAGAGCTTTTACAGAAATTGTTAAAGGCAGAAAAAAAGCAGATAATGTTACGGCTTGGCTAGTTCCAGGTTCTCACGTTGTAGAAGCACAGATTAAAGAAGAAGGTCTTTTGGATATTCTTACAGAAGCTGGTTTTGTATTGCGTCAACCGGGTTGTTCGGCTTGTTTGGCAATGAACGATGATAAAGTTCCCGCTGGAAAATATGCAGTAAGCACCTCCAACAGAAACTTCGAAGGTCGTCAAGGTCCTGGTTCAAGAACGTTGTTAGCTAGCCCAATTATGGCAGCAGCAGCAGCAGTTACAGGGAAATTGACAGACCCAAGGGAATTGTTTTAAAAAGCTATTGGCTGTTAGCTTTTGGCTATTGGCAAAATAGGAATAAATAGCAAAATAATTAATCTATTCGAAGCCAAAAGCCAAAGACTAGAAGCAAAAAAAATGAGAGATTACAAAAACTATACAGTTTGGCAAGAAAGTCATCAACTAACCCTAATCGCTTATCAACTGACAAAAAATTTTCCAAAAGAAGAACTATTTGGAATTACTAGTCAATTAAGGAGAGCTACGAGTTCAGTTCCAACAAATATCGCTGAAGGCTGTGGACGAGAATCAGATGCTGATTTCAGAAGGTTTTTAATAATGGCCCATGGCTCTGCAACGGAAGTGGAATATTTGATTTTTTTAAGTGCTGAAT
>CAUPCW010000111.1:0-9977 GCA_963509895.1 uncultured Flavobacterium sp. | reverse complement strand
GTTTATTTGATGATATTTCATAACAACCAATTATTTATTAGTAATACTCAAAAATAGTAACTTTAGTAGAAACGGTTGTTAATTTGGGTATAAAATTTTTGAGTCTCTATTTTAATGCTTAATTTTCGTTCAAAATTGATGTAAATGAAAAGTCGCAAGGCCTTAAAATGGTCTAAAAGGAACGAATATTTATGCGACTCCCTATTCTTGTAAAACAAACACTATCTATATATGAAAAAAATAGCCTTCCTAATTACTGCTTTGACCTTTAGTGTTTCCTGGAGCCAAAATGGTACTACTGCCACAACGCCAACTTTGTTTCAAGACTTGACTTTGCAAAATGTTGGACCCACAGTAATGAGTGGACGCGTAGTTGACGTGGCGGTAAATCCTGAGAATCCTATCGAATTTTATGTGGCCTATGCCTCAGGTGGTTTGTGGTATTCGAATACGAATGGTTTGCGAATGGAACCTGTTATGGATACGGCACCTACACTAAATTGTGGTTCTGTCTTTGTGGATTGGAAATCAGGAATGATTCTGGTAGGTACAGGAGAAATCAATTCTTCGAGATCTTCTTATGCAGGGATAGGTTTGTTGCAATCCTTTGACAAAGGGAAGACCTGGAAAAATATAGGATTGACCGACAGTCATCACATCAGTAAAATTTTGGTTAACCCAAAAAACAGCCAAGAAATTGTTGTTGGAGTAGCGGGACATTTGTATACCAGAAACAAGGAAAGAGGCATTTTTAAAACAACCGATGGTGGAAAATCGTGGCAACAAGTGTTGTTTGTAAATGACGACACCGGAGTGATTGATATGGCTGTGGCCGAAAGTAATTTTGACGTTATGTACGCCAGTGCTTGGCAGAAAGATAGAAAAGCACACAATTTCAATGGAAACGGAAAAGCTTCTGGTATTTATAAAAGTACCGATGCTGGATCGACTTGGCAGTTGATTTCTACCCCAGAAAGTGGTTTTCCTTCGGATGAATTCGTCGGGCGTATTGGATTATCAGCTTTTACTTCAGATAGTATATATGCGGTGATGGACAATCAAAAAATGCGTCCTTCGGCTAAAAAAGAAAAAGACCCCAACGATGAAGATCCAGAGGTAATTGGAGCCGAAGTTTTCAAATCTAGTAACGGAGGGAAAACGTGGGTAAAAACCAATACGAGTTTTATTGATGATTTTTACTCTAGCTACGGCTATTATTTTGGAGATATCACGGTAGACCCAAAAAATCAAGAGCGAATTTATATTACAGGGGTTCCGTTGTTGTTTTCAGATAATGGAGGCAAAACATTTCAAGCCATTGATGGTGATAATGTACACTCCGATCATCATGTAGTTTGGATCAATCCTAACAATCCGAATCATTTGGTTAACGGAAATGACGGTGGTTTGAATATTACCTATGATAATGGAAAATCGTGGCAGTTGTGTAACAGTATTCCGGTGGGACAGTTTTATGCCGTGAATGTCGATGAACAAGAACCGTATAATATTTATGGAGGTTTGCAGGATAATGGCGTTTGGGTTGGTGCGAGCAATTACAATGCTTCTATTGGTTTGCAACAAGAAGGAAAATATCCTTATGCGAGATTAATGGGAGGCGATGGGATGCAAATCCAAATCGATAAGCGCAATCCAAATATTGTTTTTACAGGCTACCAATACGGAAGTTATTACCGCATCAATCGTGCGGATGAATCTAAAAGTAAATTCATTGCGCCGAAAGCCAAAAAAGGAGATAAATCGTATCGATACAATTGGCAATCGCCTATTTTATTGTCATCTCACAATCAAGACATTTTGTATTTAGGGTCCAATTTTTTACACCGTTCTATGAATCAAGGCGATACTTGGGCGGCTATTTCACCCGATTTAACGCAGGGAGGTAAACAAGGCAATGTAGCTTTTGGAACCTTGACCACCATCAGCGAGAGTCCTTTCGAGTTTGGAATGTTGTATACCGGTAGCGATGATGGTTTAGTGCAATTCAGTAATAATGGTGGCGCAAGTTGGAAAGTTATTTCTACTACTTTACCACAAAACCTTTGGGTAAGTAGAGTAGTGGCTTCTGCGCACAAAAAAGAGCGTGTTTATATAACGCTCAATGGCTACCGAAATGACGATTTTGCAAGTTATGTATATGCTTCAGAAGATGCAGGACAAACTTGGAAAAGTATAGCGAATAATCTTCCTGCAAGTCCTGTGAATGTAATTATAGAAGATTCTGTTTTGGATAGCGTGTTGTATGTAGGAACTGATAATGGCTTATACATTTCTGTAGATGGCGGTGCTTCTTGGCAAAATTTCTCAAACGGAATGCCTCCTGTAGCAGTGCACGATTTGGTAATTCAAAAGAAAGCCAAAGATTTAATTGTGGGGACACACGGTCGTTCGGTGTATAAAGTGAGTTTGAAACAAGTACAAGAATTGAAAAAAGAGGTTTTAGACAAAACTCTTTATATGTATGAAGTTAAAAACACAACCAAATCCGAAAGATGGGGTTCGAAACGTGGCGCTTGGGGCGACGAATTTATTCCAAAAAATGAGCTTTGGTTTTATACCAATTCAGCTGGAAATGTCAGCATTCAATTAGAAAATTCTTCCAAAGAAATCGTGTATTCAACTACTGTTTCCGCTCAAAAAGGATTGAACAAAGTTGTGTATGATTTAGCCATCGACAAAGCTGCGGCCGACAAATGGATGGCAAAAGATAAAAAGCTAAAAATTACTCCTGCTAAAAACGGAAAGTATTATTTGCCAGTAGCTAAATATATTTGGAGCCTTGCAAAAGACAAAGAGAAAGCAACAACACCTTTCGAAATTGTAGCGCCTAAATAAAACGCGGTCTAAAATAAAAACACAAATTTGATAATCCGTTACTTGTGCCAATAATAAAAATGGCACGCAGATGACGCAGATTTAAACGGGTTTTTATATACAAATCAGCGAAAATCCGTACCATCCGTTTCATCCGTGTTCCATTCTTGGTACACATGGCGGAAGTCAAAAAAAACAAAAGGCACGATTCCAAGTTGGTTTCGTGCCTTTTTTTGGCAAACATCTTTAACAATTAAACTTCTAAAATATTTTTAAAATTGTGCCACTTCTGTTGAGTCTTTCATTGCGGTTGTAGACGCTTTTCCGGTTGTAACCGTATTTTGAACGGCATCAAAATAGCTAGTTCCCACAAAACCTTGGTGTTTTACCGCTCTAAAACCGTGTTGTTGCAAAGCAAATTCTCTTTCTTGTAATTCAGAGTAGCCCGCCATACCTCTTTCTTTGTAAGCTTTAGATAATTCAAACATACTCGTGTTCAAAGCGTGGAATCCAGCCAAAGTAATGAATTGGAATTTATACCCCATAGCCGCCAAGTCTTCTCTAAAGGTTTCCATTTCAGCAACCGATAGTTTCGCCGCCCAGTTGAACGAAGGCGAGCAGTTGTAAGCCAACATTTTTCCTGGGTATTTCGCGTGAATAGCATCGGCAAATTGTTTGGCGTAAGCCAAATCAGGATTGCTCGTTTCCATCCAAATCAAATCCGCATACGGTGCATAACTCAACCCACGGTCTATACCTTGCTCCACACCACAGTTTACATAGAAGAAACCTTCGTCTGTTTTTTCTCCTGTGATGAATTTTGCATCTCTTGGGTCGATATCGCTAGTTAGTAAGTTCGCGGCATCTGCGTCGGTTCTTGCTACAATCAAGGTTGGCGTTCCCATTACGTCGGCAGCCAAACGAGCAGCGATTAATTTATTGATGGCTTCTTGTGTAGGAACCAAAACTTTTCCGCCCAAGTGTCCGCATTTTTTAGCAGAGCTCAATTGGTCTTCAAAGTGTACACCCGCTGCACCCGCTTCAATCATCGATTTCATCAATTCAAAAGCGTTCAAGTTTCCTCCAAAACCTGCTTCAGCATCGGCTACAATCGGAACCAAATAGTCTTTTTTATCTGCGGTTTTATTTACCACTTGAATTTGGTCAGCGCGCAACAAAGCGTTGTTGATTCTTTTTACAACCAAAGGAACGCTGTTGGCAGGATACAACGATTGGTCAGGATACATTTCGCCCGCCACATTCGCATCGGCTGCTACTTGCCAGCCGCTTAAGTAAATCGCTTCTAGTCCAGCCTCTACTTCTTGAATGGCTTGATTACCAGTCAATGCGCCTAATCCCGCAACAAAATCCTGAGAGTTTAATCTGTTCCAAAGTTTCGTCGCGCCCATTCTGGCTACACTGTGTTCAATTTGGTAGGAACCTTGCAATTGCACTACTTCTTCTGCGGTATAAGGACGTTCAATGCCTTCCCATCTTGGGTTCGTTAACCAATCAGTTACTAATTCTTGAATGCGTGTTTCGGTGGTTTTCATAATTTTTGATTTAAGTTTTTTGGTTTTTTATTTTGGTTTGTTTTGATTTCAATAATTGAAAAAGGTATTTTCAGGAGCGGCAATCAAAGGGCTTTTTCAGGAAATATGGGTCCCGCTCTCCGTTATATCTCTGTCCTCGCTCGTTCGCGAGTACAGAGGATGCCACTGCGATCGGGGCTAAAAGCCAGCATAGTGTTTTTTTAGGCAAAAGGCACTAGGCAATAGCCATTAGGCAAAAGTTAAATGTGATCAAGCAATAGCTAAAAGAATTAATAATTTTTTCAGCACTGTAAAAACTAATGCCTTATGGCTATTGCCTTTTGCCTTGAACCACTATAAATACTTATACCCCGGAATCGTCAAGAATTCTACAAATTTTTTGTTCACTACCAGTTGGTCTAATAATTTTTCGGCTAAGATGTAGTTTTCACCCTCGTGTGCTTGGTCACCCACTTGCTTTCTTATTTTTTCATATTCCTCCAAAGCAATGCGGTGGTACAATTTGGTGGTTAATTTTTCACCTGTATCGAGCGACACTTCATTTTGTAGCCATTGCCACAATTGCGACCTCGAGATTTCTGCAGTGGCAGCATCTTCCATTAAGTGGTGAATGGCTGCAGCGCCTTGCCCGTTTAACCAAGACGTGATGTACAGCACGGCCACATTTACGTTTTTGCGAATGCCCTCTTCGGTAATGGTGCCCACTGGAATTTGCAACAAATCGGCTTCGGTAATGTGCAAATCAGCTCTTTTGATATGAATATGATTTTTGGTCATCATATTTTCATTGAACACTTTCATCGCTATCGGAACCAAATCAGGATGGGCTACCCAAGTCCCGTCGTGTCCGTTTCTCGCTTCTCTTTCCTTGTCTGCAATTACTTTTTTGAAGGCGATATCGTTGGCTTCAGGGTCATTCTTAATTGGAATTTGTGCGGCCATTCCACCCATTGCGTGAATGTTTCTTTTGTGACAACGCTGAATCACCAATTTAGAATACGCGTCCATAAAAGGCGTAGTCATTGTTACTTGATCGCGGTTCGGAACGATAAAGGCAGGATTATTTCTGAATTTTTTGATGTACGAAAAAATGTAATCCCAACGCCCGCAGTTCAAGCCTACGATATGGTCTCTTAATTCGTAGATGATTTCGTCCAACTGAAAACTGGCGGTTATCGTTTCAATCAAAACCGTTGCTTTAAACGTACCGTGTTGCTCGCCAAGGTATTCTTGTGCAAATTCAAACACTTCGTTCCACCATCTAGCTTCCAAATAGTGTTCTAGTTTTGGTAAGTAAAAATAAGGAGCCGAACCGTTTCTAGCCAATTGGTCGTGATTATGAAAAGCATATAACCCAAAGTCAATCAAAGAGCCAGAAGCTTCTTCGTCTTCTATCAAGATGTGTTTTTCGTTCAAGTGCAATCCTCTTGGACGCACAATCAATACAGCAGTTTTTTCTTTTAGAGCATATTTTTTATTACGTAAAGGATCGTCAAGTGTTATGGTTTTGTTTACCGCATCTTTTAGGTTTTGTTGTCCTTCTATGATGTTGTCCCAAGTAGGCGAAGTGCTGTCTTCAAAATCGGCCATAAAGGTTTTTGCACCCGAGTTCAACGCGTTAATCACCATTTTTCGATCTACTGGTCCAGTGATTTCCACTCGTCTATCGATTAAATCTTTTGGAATAGGTGCGGCCTGCCATTGGCTTTCTCTAATGCTTTTGGTTTCCAAAGGAAAAGTGGGTAATACACCATTATCAAATTGTATTTGTTGTGCTTTGCGGGCTTCTAAAAGTTCCAATCGTTTAGCATTGAAATTTTCGTGCAAAGCTGTCAAAAAATCGATAGCTTCTTCGGTTAAAATGTTCTCGTGTTGCGCAATTTCTTCATTCAAAAATTGCCATTTTTTTTCGGTGGTTTCGGTTAGTGTTTTCATATGTTGATATTTTATTTTTTATCGGTCATATGTAATTCGCATATTCTTTTTGGTGGTTATAAGCCATTTAGTGCTATGCTCATTTCATAACTAGTTCATTTTGATATTGCAATACTACAAAAAGTTTTTTACAAAACAAGCGAACGTTCGCAAAAAATGAAAAAAATGTTTTTTGCGTATTTTAGTTTTTTAATTTATCTTTGATTTTATGAACGTAGAAAAGGATTATATTAAGTTGATTTTTGGGCTTAAACTCAAGCAGGCTCGCACAAGTAAGGATTTGTCATTGTTTGGACTCGCCAAGATTACGGAACTATCCAAATCGTATTTGAACGAGATCGAAAAAGGAAAGAAATATCCCAAAACGGATAAAATTATTCTGCTTGCGGATAAATTAGACGTGACTTACGATCATTTGGTCTCGCTAAAACTCGATAATAATCTGGCTCCTATTGGCGAAATTTTAAAATCGGGCGTGTTGAAAGAAATTCCGTTAGAATTGTTTGGCATCCAAGAAGCAGATTTGATCGATATTATTGCCAATGCGCCCGCAAAAGTGACGGCCTTCATTAGCACAATTATCGAAATCGCACAACATTATAACCTTACACGTGAAAGTTTCTTTTTGGCGTCTTTGCGTTCTTATCAAGAAGCGCACAACAACTACTTTGAAGATTTAGAAGAGAAGGTGTTGTTGTTTTGCAAAGCCTTTCATGTAGACATGACCACCAATATTTCTATTGAGGAGTTAAAGGCTATTTTAAAAGAAGAATACGGCTATACCATCAAAGAATTGGTATTTTCAGAGCAAGAAGAAATGGGAGATTTGCGCTCTATTTATGTGCCTTCTAGCAAAACCCTATTGCTTTCAGATGAAATTGATGAAGGGCAAAAGGCTTTTGTGTTAGCCAAAGAAATCGCTTATAATTTTATGGAAATCAAAGAGCGTTTGTATACGTTCAGTTGGATTAAATTCGACAATTTTGACCAAGTCTTGAATAATTTTTATGCCTCTTATTTTGCAGGTGCTTTGTTGTTGCCTAGACAAAATCTTATTGATGAATTGAATTTATTTTTGGCTAAAGAAAATCCAAAGCCACAAGAAATGGTGCAATTGATGACCCAATTCAATGTCTCGCCAGAATCCTTCTATCAGCGATTGACGAATATTTTACCTAAGGATTTCAATTTGAAAAACTTATTTTTCTTGCGTTTGTCTCACAAAATAGGCGCTGATACCTATCAAATCAAAAAGGAACTACATATTACGAATCAGCAGGAACCGCACGCCAACGAAATGAACGAGCATTACTGCCGCAGATGGGTGTCGATCAAAACTATTGAGCAATTGCTAGCACAAGGCAAGACGCATTTTTTTGATGCGCAAGTGTCGCGTTACGAAAACAGCAGCAATGAATATTTAGTGTTTTCTTCGGCTACTCCAGATCCGTTTAAGAAAGATTGTTTGCGAAGTATTTCGGTGGGGATTTTAATCACGCCATCGGTAAAGAAAAAGTTCAAATTTTTAGAAGGCGATGTGGTGCCCAAGCAATTGGTAGGCGTAACTTGCGAAACTTGTGCAGTAAAAGATTGTCAAGAGCGCGCCTCAGAACCCATTCATCTCAATCAAAAAATACGCAACGAAAACACCGAAGCCATCGTTCAGAAATATATGGCGAAGTTTAGTTAAAATATAGTTTCGTGCTGCGTTAGAAGTTGTATAGTATTTTATATACAGATTTCATTGATTCATTAGAAATCAATGAAATCTGTTTCTTATAATTTATTTTCTATTCCACCCATTTGTAATAACGAGCCCCTAGTAAGTTGGGATTTTCGTTTTCGATTCTGTCCAAAATCCATTCGTTTTGTGGGGTGCGAATGGGTTGTTTTTGTTCCTTTTTGTGGAGTCTTTCGTAGGTTTCAAAATCAATAGCGATGCTTTTTTCTAGCGTTTCAAATAGTGCTACGGGTTGCAAGGCTTTTTTCCATTCGGTTTGAATCGTTCCTTCGAAAACTTTCGATTTCGAACCGCTTCCATAAGCTAAAAAGCCCATTTTTTCGTTGGCAATTTCAGTGTTGATCTCTGAAAAATGCGCTAAAGTCGATAGCAATCCCATAAAAATAGAACCCGTATATAGGTTTCCAATTAAAGAGGAAGCGATTTCTGCAGGCTGTAATTTTTGACTCACAAAATCTTGATAAGCTGCTGTCTTGCTGATTTCTTTGAGTTTGTTTTGGTATTCTTCTGGGGTTTCGTTTCCGGTAATAACGGCTTCGGTTGCATCTAAAGCATAAATTTCTGTCAACATACGTCGTCCTTGAAAGGCATACGGTAAGTGCATTACAATGCTTTTCCAGCTGTTATAAATCGTTTCAGCAGTGTTTTTTTCTTTTTTGAAAGCAAAGTAGGCGTCTTTGGTACGATCCATGTAACATTGGTTCGAATACTGTCCGTCAAACACCGGTTGGTCTTTGTGAATTTCAATTTCTCCTTCCAAATTATCAAACCAAGCTTCGTTGTTGTTATTGCCTGTGATTTCTTGTTTTGAGATAGTTCTATAAGGTTTAAAAAAGTCAAATACACCTTTCGTGCTTATGCCCCAATGATTCTCAAAAGCAATAATTCTTGGGTTGGCGGTGATAAGCATAGCTACAGCTCCTGCGCCTTGGGTGTATTCTCCAGTAGAGTTGAGGTCGTATTTAGCAAAATCGGTAGTCACAACAATTGCTTTTTTGGTGGGATTTAATTTTACAAAATCTAAGCAATTTTGTAGTGCATCCACGCCTCCAATACAGGCAAAAGTAAAATCGACTGCATCGCAATGTATTAAACAGTTTTCTCCAAACTTTTGTTCTATCAAGGCTGTCAAAAACGAAGCAATGGGTTTGGAGCTGTCAATGGCGCTTTCGGTTCCAACGTAAATTCGAGCGATTTCGTCTAAGGGTATATTTTGATCTAGTATGAGTTTTGTTAAGGCATTGGCTCCAAAAACTACAGTATCTTGATGGGCATCGGCGAGTGTCATGTTGATCAGTCCGAGTCCTTTTTGCAATTTTGCAGGTTCTATATTTCGCACTTCTGCTAAGGTTTGTATGGGTAAGTGTATTTTGGCTACGTCAAAGGACAGGGCGTCAATTCCGATTTTCATGGTATCTATTTTTCTATTGCAAAGGTAAAATGACAACGGGCAAATGCAAGGTTTTTGGGTTAATATTCTGTTTTTGAATCACATTTTTTTTGATTAAAAGCAAAACAAAAAGCTTTGTTAGCAAATCTGTAATTTTAGTTTCTATTTGTTTGAAAATAGTGTAGATATGGCAATTATATTTTTTCTCTTTTTTTAAGTTTTGTTTAGTGCATAACACTAAAAAAGCAGCTAAAGAACAGTACTATATTAAACACTTTAAAATCATTATAAATAGTTATAAAAAGGTTGTGAATCATGAGTAATTCGCTTATTTTTGTGTGAAATTTTTAATAATCTATATAAAAACATTATGGCACAAACTGCATTGTTAAAGTCTTCCATAGCCAGAAAAGTGGCGATGGCACTTTCGGGGCTTTTCTTAATTACTTTCTTGTCATTGCATTTTTTTATTAATATGATATCGGTTTTTAGTGCGGATACTTTTAATGCAATGTCTCACTTT
>CAUPCW010000110.1:0-10096 GCA_963509895.1 uncultured Flavobacterium sp. | reverse complement strand
ATGAAAAACAATAACACAATTATTAGCAGCATTTCAATTATCATTCGATGAGAATGTGAGGCGCTGTATAGTATTAACAATAACAATATAGAACCTCCCAATTGGGAGGTTTTTTTTTAGATATGACACAAAACACTAGTAGTATTATTAACATCATTATTATTCGTCTTTGTTGACGAGTCAGGATGTTATGCATAAGTATGAAACCTTTCTCGTCACTTGAGAAAGGTTTTTTTTTGAATAAAAACGAACCACAATTACAATGAAAGAAAAAATAACCCTCACGCTGTTTTGCGAAAAAGAAGCAACGCTAATCAGTAAAATTGTCCTTATATTCACTCGGAAAAAGCTACAAATCGACCATTTTTGGGTTGACTTTTGTGAGCACACTTCAGTATACAAAATTAGCATTGGCTATTGGGATGACGAAACGAATAGCAAAACCATAGTGGCTATTTTGGAACGAATCATCGAGGTTTTTTGTTGTTACACCCAAAATGAAAAGGAACTAGAAACCCATCAAATCCTACTTTTTAAAATTCCAACCATAAACAGAGAACAAATCACACACTATCCTATTTCCTTTTTATTTCAAGAAAAAGAGCATTGGATTTGTTGTGGTAAAATTATCAATGAGCACTTTTACGCATTACAAAAAACCCTAAAACAATCAACATTACAATTCAATTAAAATAAATAAAATGAACTTATTTCAATCCATACAACAAGCGCAACAAGAATTAGCCAACGTAGTTCCCGCTACTCCTTTAACAGAAAACCTCAATCTTTCAGAAGAGTTTGACGCGACCATTTTACTTAAAAGAGAAGACCTTCAAGTGGTGCGTTCTTATAAAATCAGAGGCGCTTACAACAAAATAAAATCCTTAACCCAAAGCGAAAAAACAAACGGCATTGTGTGCGCCAGCGCTGGCAATCACGCACAAGGTGTCGCGTACTCTTGTCATCTTTTACAAATACAAGGCAAAATCTATATGCCCAAAACCACGCCCAATCAAAAAGTAAAGCAAGTACAACTCTTTGGAAAAAAATGGGTAGAAATTGTATTGACAGGAGACACCTTCGACGATGCCTATGCCAAAGCAGTTGCCGACGCCAAGGACAATCAAAAAGCGTTCATCCACCCATTTGATGATGAAAAAGTCATTGCAGGTCAAGGTACAGTAGGACTCGAAATTCTTGAACAACACCAACAAACCATCGATTATGTTTTTGTTCCCATTGGAGGTGGCGGATTAGCTTCTGGACTATCAACTGTTTTTAAACACCTTAGCCCCAATACCAAAATCATTGGCGTTGAACCACAAGGTGCTCCTTCAATGAAAACATCAATTTGCAATCAAACCAACACACCCTTAGAAACCATAGACAAATTTGTGGATGGAGCCGCCGTAAAACAAGTAGGCGACCAAACCTTTGCCATTTGTCAAAAAAACCTAGACGATATCGTCCTAGTTCCCGAAGGAAAAGTGTGCACCACTATCTTGCGTTTGTACAACGAAGAGGCGATGGTTGTAGAACCCGCAGGCGCTTTGACCATTGCTGCGTTGGATTTTTACAAAGACCAAATCAAAGGAAAAACTGTGGTTTGCGTGGTAAGCGGCAGCAACAACGACATTGAACGCACCGCTGAAATCAAGGAACGCTCTTTACTTTATGAAGGATTAATGCATTATTTTATGATACAATTTCCACAACGCCCCGGAGCATTAAAAGAATTTGTCAATGCCATTTTAGGACCAGACGATGACATCACCTATTTTCAATTTGCTAAAAAAAATAGTCGAGAAGTTGGCTCTGTGGTAGTAGGTTTAGAAGTGAAAAATCCAAACGACATTTTAGCCATCAAAGACAATATGAAAAAAATGGGGTTTGTATACCAATACCTCAACGAAAAACAAGATTTATTCACACAACTCATTGGTTAAAAGAAACTAAAAAAATAAACTCCTTTTCCAGTAAAAAAGTACCTTTGAAACCAAATTTTTAAACAGTTATGACTCCTACTCAAGACATACAGGACCTAAACGACATCAAAAAAATGGTCGATACGTTTTATAGCAATGTGCGACAAGACGAGGCCATTGGCCCCGTTTTCAACGAAAAAATAGGCGAACGCTGGCCAGAACATCTCGAGAAAATGTACCGCTTTTGGCAAACCATTTTGCTCGAAGTTCACACCTACTCCGGAAGTCCGTTTCCGCCACACAAACAATTGCCCGTAGACAAAACGCATTTCGACCGCTGGATGGCGATTTTCACCACCACAATCGACGGTTTGTTTGCAGGCCCACTAGCCGATGAAGCGAAACTGAGAGCCAAAAATATGGCCGAAATGTTCAATTACAAGATTGAGTATTTTAGGAAAGCCGAAAGAGAGCAATTGAAATAAAAGATAACTATCCAACAATGACAAACGGACAAAACGGATTCTAACAGCAAAAAATCCGTTTAAATCTGTGTCATCCGCGTGCCATTTTCAAAAGGAGTATAGCCAATACATAAAATTAGCCCTACAATCAGGAGCGAAACAAAAGGCATTGTCAGCCATTATGGGTTCCCGCCATCCGCTGCAATCTTTGGTACCGAACCCCGGCACCAAAGGATTTTCACTACTGTCGGGGCTAAAGGACTTTCATTGGGACTATTTTTAAAAAGTAAACCATTGTTAAAATCCTATAAAAACACTTGGTTTACTAAAAATACCCAATAAAAACCTGAAAATAATCATTCGAAATTGTATTTTTACAAAAAACTATACCGATTTCGCTATGAATGCAAAAATAGAAAGTAATCCCCTAATCGAGCGATTACCGAAACATTTGAAACAGTTTATCAAACCTCAAGATTACGAAGACTACACGCCCATCAACCAAGCCGTTTGGCGCTATGTGATGCGTAAAAACGTGGACTACCTATCCAAGGTCGCACACAGTTCCTACCTTGAAGGGTTAAAGAAAACAGGCATCGAAATCGACTCCATTCCGAGTATGTACGGTATGAATCGCATACTGTCCGAAATTGGATGGGCAGCGGTTGCCGTAGACGGTTTTATTCCACCTAACGCTTTTATGGAATTCCAAGCCTATAATGTGCTGGTGATTGCCTCTGATATTCGTCAATTAGAACATATCGAATACACTCCAGCACCAGATATCATTCACGAAGGTGCGGGTCACGCTCCTATTATTGCCAATCCAGAATATGCAGAATACTTGCGTCGTTTTGGTGAAATTGGTTGTAAAGCCATTTCTTCGCACAAAGATTACGAAATGTATGAAGCCATCCGTTTGTTATCGATTCTAAAAGAAGCCGAAGGAACCCCACAAAGCGAAATAGAAGCTGCTGAAAAAGCAGTAGAAGATTTGCAAAACAATATGGGTGAACTCTCCGAAATGGCTCAAATACGAAACTTACATTGGTGGACCGTGGAGTACGGTTTAATTGGCACACTTGAAAACCCAAAAATTTACGGCGCTGGTTTGCTTTCCTCTATTGGAGAAAGCGCTTGGTGTATGACCGATAACGTCAAAAAAATACCGTACACATTTAGCGCAGCGCAACAAAGTTTTGACATTACCAAAGTCCAACCTCAACTCTATGTAACTCCTGATTTTGCGTACTTGAGCTTAATCCTAGAAGAATTTGCCAATACGATGGCTTTGAGAACGGGCGGTTTATCTGGCCTCCAAAAACTCATCGATTCCAAAGCTTTAGGAACCGTCGAATTGAGTACTGGTTTACAAATATCCGGTGTTTTTACCAACGTAATCGAACATGAAGGCAAACCGATTTACCTACAAACCACTGGAAAAACAGCTTTGGCCAATCGCGAAAAAGAATTAGTAGGACACGGAACTGCTGCTCACCTTGAAGGTTTTGGTAGCCCCATCGGAAAACTCAAAGGCATCAATCTAGCTATTGAAGATATGAGTCCACGTGACTTAAAAGCATACGACATTTACGAAGGCGAAACCGCTACTTTGGAATTTGAAGGCAACATCAAAGTAGTTGGGGAAATCATAACTGGGAAACGAAATCTACACGGCGAAATCATCCTAATTTCTTTCAAAAACTGTACGGTTACCCACGGTGAAACAGTTCTGTTTCAACCAGAATGGGGAACTTATGATATGGCGGTAGGGAAGAAATTAGTTTCGGCTTTTTCTGGCCCTGCGGATGTGAATAGTTTTGATTTGATTGCTCACGTACCGAGCAGCAAAACCATCAAAGCTTCAACCTCAGAAGAAAGAGATGCCTTAGAAGTATTGTATCATACCGTTCGAAATATCCGTGAAACAAAAGATACGACGACATCATTGGCTCCCATTTTTGAAAAATTAAAAGAAGAACATTCTAATGATTGGTTGCTTTGTGTAGAATTGGCAGAACTTTTAAAAGCAAGAAACGAAACGCAATTACTTACCGAGATTCTTTCTCATTTAGAAAATCTTAAAAAACTGCGTCCTGAAGTTGCTCAATTAATTTCGAATGGTTTAGAATTGATTTTTGAAAAAGAGGAAACGACACATTAAACATACGACACAAAATTTACAGACACAGATTACACAAATGACCACAGATTTTTTTGTATGATTTTTTTTAAAAATCTGTGTCAATTTGTGACTTGAAAAGGCGAAGCAAATCTGTGTCAAACATTATAGTTTCAAATCCTGTTTTAGCTGGCTTTCATTCTCGATGACTTCACCATTGTATTGTAGTTTCCATCCTAAAGAATTCGTTAAGATGAGCATTTTGGAGATTTCGCTTACCAAACGATTTTTAGCATTGGACTTCAGTGTCGATTTATCTACTTTCTTGGCTAAATTTGCTCGTACGGTTTTATTGATTTTGTTGTAATCAGCACCTGTAAATTCATTGAGCTTGCTTTGCTCCACATCATAATATTGGATGTCAGGATAAATCGAAATCTCTTCTTTTGGAATGGAAAGAATCGTTATAGTTTTGTTCTTTTCATCGATATCGTATTTCATTTGATGCAAATCATAAGCCACTGTTACTTTGGCATTCACAATCACAATCGCTTTCTTTTCAAAAGAAATCATGTCCAAAAAGTACTTATTCGAATTCTTATACGTGATTACTTCCGAGAAATGCCCTTCGGTCACCACCAATTTCCCCACATTCAGGATTTGTTGCTGAATGAGATTCGTATTGTAATCGAACTCGTCTTCTTTTTCTTTTTTAAAATCGCAGTATTTAAACAACAACAAGCCAATGACAACTACTCCAACTCCAATTAAAATGCGTTTCAACATAACTAAAATTTTATAAATGAATACTGTGCCTCTAATGTAGCTATTTTTTCTTTCAGATTCGCCTCAAACTTTTGATGGCTTTCTGAATTTGGATTAAATGGTCGATGTGCCAAGCCTTTTTGTATGGTTTCAATCAACTCCATTGTAGCAATTGCATTGGTGTCAATTTGAGTGGCTGCAAATCGTTCCCAGATGTAATCAATCGCCATTGGACTGGGATGCATCATATCATCAGCATAAAAACGGTAATCCCTAAGCTCGTCCATCATAATTTCGTAGCTGGGAAAATAGTTTAATGTTTGTTGTTTAGTGTTTGTTGTTGCATAAATTGCAGCAATCAAATGCGCTTTACTTACTTGATTTTCGACAAAACCGTCTTTGAGATGGCGAACGGGTGAAACAGTAAAAATGAAATTACATTTTGGATTCATGGTTTCAATCAAAGAAACTGTAGTTTGAATCGATTTTTGGATGCTATCAATCGACAACAACTCTTTGCTAAATTGCTTTTGTGGCACTTTATGACAATTCGCTACAATAACGTTGGTTTCAATATGTCGATATACCCATGAAGTACCATAGGTAATAATGATATGCGTCGCTTGCTGTAATTGCTTTTGGGTGTCTAAAAGAATTCGGTTAAGTTTACTCAACATTACTTCGGCATCAGCATCACTCAACTCAGAATGCACTTCATAACAATGCCATCTTTCATTGAAGAAAAAAATATCATCTTTGGTAAAAAATCTTTGCAACACTACTCTTTCTATAAGCTTTTCTATAGAAAATGGGTTGAAAATAATACCAAAAGGATTCACTTGGGTTTGAAATTTATAATAGAGTAATTTATCTCCCATATTTTCAGCAAAGCAAGAGCCTAAGGATACAATTTTCGAGTTGTAATCTATTGGATTGGCATTTTGAGTAATGGGTATTTTCGTTGTAAAGTTCATTGTTCTTCTTTTAAGTTTTAACAACTAGACAATGAAAACAGTTTAAAAGTCATTTTCTCGCAAAGGCGCAGAGCCGCAAAGAAAATAAAACTCGACTTTTGTACCTTCGTGTCTTTGAGATATAATTTTAGTAAAATCCTTGAGAGAAATAATCTTTAAACTTTGAGCAAACTAAAGATTATTCACAATTCTTGTTATTCCATTTTTAATCAATGATTCATTAAAATTAATCAACAAGCCTAATTTCATTCCAGTTATTTTTAGATAGGTTAAAAGTTGTTTAGGATGGACATTAGCTATTTGTTCAACCGATTTTATTTCAATAATCACTTTTTCTTCAATAATCAAATCACTTCTAAAACCTATATCCAAGAATACTTCATCCCAAATTACTGGTAATGGTTTCTGTCTTTCAACTTTTAATCCTCTATTAGTCAATTCATAATAAAGTATAGCCTCATAAACCGACTCCAATAATCCTGGACCAAGTTTAGTATGAATTTTATAACAAACATTAACAACAATTCTGGAAATTTCGTTTTCAGTCATATTCATTATTTTTATACAATATACTAAAAATCTCGCAAAGACGCAGGGTCGCCAAGCTTTAGTATGAATAATATATATCCAAAATGCTTTACGTAATTGCGTCTTTACGAGACTATTAAAAATAAGCAAACGACGAACTACAAAATCAATTCAATCTACTTAATTTATTTATATTATATCTTAAAATAATCCTTTGCGACTCTGCGTCTTTGCGAGATAATATTGTCTAAAAGATTAGCGAACTATTTCACAAACTCAATAGCTTTTGCTAAAGCTTCAGAAACACCAGCTGCGTTCTTTCCACCAGCTGTAGCGAAGAACGGCTGTCCTCCTCCGCCTCCTTGTATGTATTTCCCTAATTCGCGAACTACTTGTCCAGCATTTAGATTTTTATTAGCTACTAATTCTTTAGAAATATAGCAGGTCAACATTGGTTTGTCTTCATTTACAGTAGCCAAAACAATAAAAATATTGTTGCCTAAATTACCTAATTCATACACCAAATCTTTGGCACCTTCGGCAGTTAAATCTACTTGTTGCGCTAAGAATTTCACTCCGTTTATTTCTTGAAAAGCAGCTGCTAATTCGCCTTTCATATTCTTGGCTTTGTCTTTTAGCAACGCTTCAATTTGCTTTTTCAATTGCGTGTTTTCATCTTGTAATCCGTGAATAGCCTTGATAGGATCTTTTGGATTTTTCAATACTTCTTTCATTTCTCCAAAAGTAATCAATTGTGATTCGAAGAAATCTTTTGCCGCTTCACTTGTAATCGCTTCAATACGGCGAATTCCTGCAGCAACAGCACCTTCAGAAACAATTTTGAAATGCCAAATCTCAGAAGTATTCGCCACGTGTGTTCCTCCACAAAGCTCTACTGAATCCCCAAACTTGATCATACGAACCAAGTCGCCATATTTTTCTCCAAACAAAGCAATAGCACCTTCTTCTAATGCTTGTTCTTTGGCAATTCCTCGTTTCTCTATCAATGGTAAACTTTGACGAATACGTGCGTTGACAAAGTTTTCTACTTCTTTCAATTCTTCGTCTGTTACTTTAGAAAAATGAGAAAAGTCAAAACGCAAGGAAGCCGAACGCACCATAGAGCCTTTTTGTTCAATATGTGTTCCTAATACTTTTCTCAAACCTTGATGCAACAAGTGGGTTGCCGTATGATTAGAAGACGTTCTTGCTCTTTGTTTTTTATCAACAATAGCCTTGAAGGCATCTGTTAGATTTTCTGGCAATGATTTTGCCAAATGTATGGTTTGATTGTTTTCTTTTTTAGTATCGATGATGTAAGTGATGTTTCCATTACTAGCTTCTAGATACCCTTTATCGCCAGTTTGTCCTCCACTTTCCCCATAAAAAGGAGTCGCGTTAAAAACCAACTGAAAAATTTCTCCTTCTTTTACACTCTCTACTCTACGGTATTTTGTGATTTTTACTTGGTGTTGTAAACGATCATAACCTACAAACTCTTGAATATCATCTTCTACAATTACATTCCAATCACCTGCAGTAACTTTTGAAGCCGCACGTGAACGTTCTTTTTGCAATTGCAATTGTTCTTCGAATCCTTTTTCGTCTAATTGCAATCCTTTTTCGGATAAAATCAAAGCTGTCAAATCGATTGGAAAACCATACGTATCGTACAATTCAAAAGCTTTTTTCCCATCAATGATTGTTCCTTGATTTCCTGCAATGACTGCGTCTAACAATACCAGTCCTTGGTCTAAAGTTCTCAAAAACGAACTTTCTTCTTCGCGAATTACGTTTGAACAAAGGGCTTTCTGACTGCGAATTTCAGGAAAAGAAGCACTCATTTGAGCACTTAACGTATCTACTAATTTATAGATAAAAGGTTCTTTGGTATTCAAGAAAGTAAAACCGTAACGAATAGCACGACGTAAAATTCTACGAATTACATATCCCGCTCCTGTGTTGGATGGCAATTGTCCGTCGGCGATGGCAAAAGCAACTGCACGAACGTGATCAGCAATAACACGAATGGCAATATTTACTTTTTCTTCTTCTTCATTGGAAGCTTTGATAGTATAATTACTCCCCGTAATAGTTTCGATTTCTCTGATAATTGGCGTAAACACATCTGTATCATAATTAGATTGCACCCCTTGCAAAACCATACAAAGACGTTCGAATCCCATACCTGTGTCTACGTGTTGTGCTGGCAATTTCTCCAAAGAACCATCCGCTTTACGGTTGAATTCCATGAATACATTATTCCAAATTTCCACCACTTGAGGATGATCTGCATTGACCAATCCTTTCCCATCAATTACTGCTTTTTCTTCGGGTGAACGAATATCTACGTGAATTTCGGAACATGGACCACATGGACCTTGATCTCCCATTTCCCAGAAATTGTCTTTTTTATTTCCTAATAAAATTCGGTCTTCAGCAATTAAGGTTTTCCAAATATCATATGCTTCTTGGTCAAAAGGAACATTTTCTTCAACGCTTCCTTCAAAAACAGTTACATAAAGGATGTCCTTGTCAATTTTATAGACTTCTGTTAGTAATTCCCAAGCCCAATGAATGGCTTCTTTTTTGAAATAATCACCAAATGACCAGTTCCCCAACATCTCAAACATAGTATGATGATAGGTATCAATCCCTACTTCTTCAAGGTCATTGTGCTTACCTGAAACACGTAAACATTTTTGAGTATCGGCTATACGTTGGCTTTTTGGCGTTCCTAGACCCAAAAAATACTCTTTGAATTGTGCCATTCCTGAGTTATTGAACATCAGCGTTGGATCGTCTTTTAGCACTATGGGAGCCGATGGAACGATTAAATGTCCTTTGCTTTCAAAAAAATCTAGGAATTGTTTGCGTACGTCTTGTGATTTCATTGTAAAATTTAAAGATTTAAAAATTTAAAGATGCAAAGATTAATCAGTAGAAATAAAATTTTTCAATTTTTAAATCTTATAATCTTTCAATCTGTTCTGCCCCAGATAGTAGTGGAAAGCTTTGAGGATTAGAAGACTATTTTTTTCTTGCTAGGGCAGAGCGACCGGAGGAAGCTCCTGACATGGCTAGAAAAAAAAGGCTTGTAACCGAGAACTTGCAACGAATAGCTGGATTAGGCCCTTATTTTATTTACGTAAAAAGAAAGAAGATTTGAAACATTTATTAAATTTGTTCGACTAACTCTTTACAGGTTGCAAAAATAGGGTATTTTAAACTATGGCGAAAGTAAAATATTATTACGATTCCGAAAAATTAGCGTACCGAAAAATTACGCCCAAGAAGAGAAAAAAGTTTGGTTTTGCT
>CAUPCW010000109.1:0-10182 GCA_963509895.1 uncultured Flavobacterium sp. | reverse complement strand
CAATTTGGCTTTTTGCAAACGCAATTTGGCCATTTTTTCAAGGGTTTCGCGAGTATCGCCTTCATCTCCTTTTTCGGCACGATACCAAGAAGCTTTGAAAACCTTCTCTCTAGACGCACGATTGGTCAAACTCATCAAAACAGGTTGTTGTGTGGTATTGATAATCGCAATCATGTATTTTCCATCTTGTCCTGCTGCGGTAGCATTGGCTTTAGCGGCTGCAATTTCATCAGGTGTTAAACCTGCCAAATCTGAAGCTGCATCAAAAAACACGGCAGCGTTTTTACGAGCAGTTAATAATTTATTGCTGTATAAAGTACTCAAGGTAGCCAACTCTTCGTTGATCTTTTTCATTTTTTCTTTATCGGCTTCTGAAAGATTAGCTCCTGCTAATTCGAATTGTTGCAAGTAGTATTCGGTTAGTTTTTTATCTTCTCCTTTTAAGCTCGACAATGGAATGCTTTTGATGCGGTTATACAATTTACTGTTCAAGTAAATTTTGTCGTTATGTGCCGAAAAAATTGGTGCATACTCTGCTTCAATCGCCTGAAGTGTTGGATTAGTGTTCGACCCCGAAAGATTATAAAAAACTCCAGTTGCTCTACCTAAATCTACACCACAAGTTTCTAGCGCTAAAACGGTATTCTCGAACGTAGGTTTTGCCGTATTATTCGTGATTTTCTCGATTTCTTCGTCGTGTACTTTTAAACCATAGTCAAAAGCGGGTTTAAAATGTTCGTCTTTTATTTTATCAAAAGGTGGCGTTTGGTACTGTAAAGTACTGCGTTGCAAAAGAGGATTGTTCATAGGAGCAGTAGTATTTTGGGCATTCACGTTCTCGACTACCAGCGTACTGAACAGCAAAAGACAGCCCGCACTAGCTATTTTTGAAAAAGAATTCATATTGAAAAATTTACAAATTATTAGGTTTTAAAAGTACTAAAAAAAACAGTATCGCAAACAAAAGTTCTTTTTATTGAGAAAGCATCAACCATAATCAAATTATGCTCAAAAGTAATTGACTGAATGTAAAACAACTAAATTTTAAGCGAAAGCATTATATTTGTTACAACCTAATACCAAAGAACTTATGCCTTCTATTTACAGTACTTCCGACAATGCGATTTTGATTGAGAGAATTCAGAATTTAAGCGCCAATTCTACTCCGCTTTGGGGCAAGATGAGCGTGGACCAAATGTGTGAACACTGTATTGCTGCTATAAATGTAGCTTTTGGAAAACAAGATTTAACAATTAGTTTTCCTATGCGTTTGCTGGGACGATTGCTGAAAAACAAAGCCTTTAACAGTGACTTTGGAAAAAATAGTCCTACGGCAAAAGAATTCCGTATCACTGCCCATTCTATTTTTGAACAAAGCAGAGACCAACTTATAGCTTGTGTTCAAGAATTTGCCAAAGGAACATCGGTAATTACGGTAATGCAGCATCCGTTTTGGGGAAAGATGAGTTTTGAGGATTGGGACAAACTGATGTGGAGACACTTGGACCATCATTTGAGACAGTTTGGGGTATAACCGAAAAGTGTATTGATTCGCAGGGATTGCGTGAGGGCAATGTCATTAAGTTAAGAGATTTTAGATTGAAGAGTAACGATTCTTGATTTTAGATTTAGGAGCAAGTGCATAAAAGTGAGTTGATTTTTCAGCATTTCATACCTCTACAATCAAAAATCGTTAATCAAAAATCAGCAATTATTTTATCATACAATACTTAATTCAATGATATTGCACGTGAGGGATAGTAGCGGCATCCTCTTGGGGCGGGGTTCGCCCCAAGAGATATAGCGGATAGCCCGACCCGAGGTCTCGTTTTTTTCGACGAGACTTCGGGTCATGCCCAAATAACTATAAGGATGTATCACTTGATTCGTGTCCTATCATTTAATTTGTACCTTTGCGCGATATAAAATACTACAATGAGAATTGATATTATTACCGTTTTACCTGAATTATTGAGAAGTCCGTTTGAGGCTTCGATTATGAAACGTGCTATTGACAAGGGGTTGGTGGAAGTGCATTTTCACAACTTGAGAGACTACACGACCAACAAACAAAAAAGTGTAGACGATTATCCTTTTGGTGGAGGCGCGGGTATGGTGATGACAGTACAACCCATTGATGCTTGCATCACGCATTTGAAGAGCGAGAGAACCTACGACGAGATCATTTATATGTCGCCCGACGGAGACACGCTGAACCAAAAAATGGCCAATACGATGTCGATGTATGAAAACATTATTATTTTGTGTGGCCATTATAAAGGTGTCGATCAGCGGGTGAGAGATCATTTTATTACCAAAGAAATTTCTATTGGTGATTATGTTTTATCTGGAGGCGAATTAGGCGCTTTGGTTTTGTGCGATGCCCTGATTCGATTGATTCCAGGGGTTTTGAGTGACGAAACCTCAGCTTTGACCGATAGTTTTCAGGACGGCTTATTATCGGGTCCAATTTATACGCGACCTGCCGACTACAAAGGATGGAAAGTTCCAGACGTTTTGTTGAGTGGGCATTTTGCAAAAATTGACAAATGGAGAGAAGACAAAGCCTTTGAACATACCAAAAATAGGAGACCAGATTTGTTGGAGGATAATTAAAAAAGTTCCGATACTTGTACTACATGGACTACCAAAAACGAATTTACAACACAAGGCATTATATTGAGAAAAACTACAACAAAACTATCTCAATAAAATCCCTAGAACTAGTTTCATGTTATTCCTATCGAAATTTACAGCGCATCTTTTTCTCTCTTTTCAAAGAAACTATTGGAGCATACCAAACTCGATTAAAAATTGAAAATGGATATAAAAAAATAGTCTATTCTAATGCTAAAATTTCAGATATAGCTTTAGAAATAGGTTTTTCTGATGTACAATCGTTTTCAAAAACATTCAAAAAACACTTTAATTGCTCTCCTTCACAAGCTCGTAATCAAAAAGAACTCCTGTTAAATGACAACGAGACACAAAACCCCATACTACCAATTGCAGCTCCCGAAATTCTTTACATCCCTGAGAAAACAGTCTACTACTTAAGCTGTAAAACTTCTTATATTAATCTCGAAATTGAGCAACTTTGGAATACCATTTTAAAAATTGAATTTTCGGAGGTTAGTACACAATTTTATGGAGTAATTGCCGATGATATCGTTATCACAGAAAAATCAAAATGTACTTATGACGCTTGTGTAGAAACAAATTCAATTCTAACGAATCTACCTTCAAAATCAATTTTTGGCGGAAATTATGCAAAGTTTATACACCATGGCTCCTATCAAGATTTAGAAAATACCTATCAACAAATTTTTGGATCATGGATTTTAGAAAGCAAACAAGAATGTTCTCATACGCCTGTAATCGAGCAATACCTCAAAAATGAGTCAAACTGTACCCATGAAAAGGAGTACTTAACAGCTCTTTTTATTCCTCTTTTATAGAATGTCCATTTTGGACAACAAATAATTAAGCCATCGTGAATAGATTTGCCATTCCTAATTACTAGTAAACAAGGCATTTTTTAATTTAAAAATTCAAACTAATTGTTATGAAAAAACTATTTACCATTGCGATACTATCTCCACTTTTACTCTCTTGCCAAGAGGAGTCAGAATTAACAACATCAGAAGAACCAATATCGACCGAAATTCTATACACCATGCCCGATGAATCAGAGCTACATGAAGGCACTTGGTTACAATGGCCTCATCAATACCAATATGGAATAGATTATAGAAATGAGCTCGATGATACTTGGATAGCTATGACAAAATCATTAGTAGAAAGTGAAAAAGTTCACATTATTGCATATGACGCTAATGAAAAATCAAGAATACTTTTTTTACTTGAAAAAGCAGGGGTCTCAGTAGCAAACATAGACTTTACTATTCAAAAAACTGACGATGTATGGGTGCGTGATAATGGACCTATTTATGTAAGAAACAAAAACAAAGAACTTGTAATTCAAGATTGGGGTTTCAATGGTTGGGGTAAAAAAACCGACTATAATAATTGCAACATTATACCCAA
Organism: uncultured Flavobacterium sp.; assembly: GCA_963509895.1. Taxonomy (GTDB): domain Bacteria; phylum Bacteroidota; class Bacteroidia; order Flavobacteriales; family Flavobacteriaceae; genus Flavobacterium. The sequence continues at coordinate 6,135 of CAUPCW010000109.1, read as the reverse complement.
TCGAATAGCAAAAGACCAGCAATTACAAATGATAGACTTAAATTCGGTGATGATAAACGAAGGTGGTGCGGTTGAAATTGACGGGCAAGGTACTTTAATGGCTACCAAAAGTGCTATATTAAACTCCAATAGAAACCCCGGAATGTCGCAATCACAAGCTGAAGCCATTTTTACAAAATACCTTGGTGTCACTAACTTCATTTGGTTAGATGGAAAAGCTGGTAAAGATATTACTGATATGCACATTGATGGCTTTGCACGATTTGGAAACAAATCCACAATTGTAACTATGGCTGAAGATGATTTACTGTATTGGGAAGTTCCAGAAAAAGACATTCAAACACTCTACAAAGCTGTTTCAAAAAATGGCAAAAACTATGATTTTCTTAAACTCCCATTAACAAGAAATGATGTAGTTACTGCTACAGGGAAAAAATTAAAATACAAAGGCTCTTATGTGAATTATTACATTGCAAATTCTGTTATTTTAGTTCCAAACTATAACGATCCCAATGATACTGTTGCAAATGCCGCTATCCAAACCCTTTACCCAAACCGAAAAGTTGTAGGGATTGATGTACGTAATTTGTATGCAAATGGTGGAATGGTTCATTGTGTAACACAGCAACAACCTAGTAAATAAAAATAAAATATAAAGTACAAAAAAACAAGGTTAGCCTTTTTTTAAATTAAGTAGTGCAAAAAAATATTTTTTAACCCTTCATAATTCATAATTATTTTTTACTTTTGCCCCTCATTAGACCAACCTCTGGCGAGAACCGTGAATGTTGCTCTATTCAAACCATATTTAAACATTTATCATGGCAGATTTATTGAAATTCGTTCAAGACGAATTTGTAACAAGAAAAGATTTCCCTGAATTCGGAGCTGGAGATACTATCACAGTATACTACGAAATTAAAGAGGGCGAAAAAACAAGAACTCAGTTCTTTAAAGGAGTGGTTATTCAAAGAAGAGGTTCAGGAAACACTGAAACTTTCACCATCCGTAAAATGTCAGGAGCTATTGGAGTAGAGCGTATCTTCCCGGTTAACTTACCTGCTTTACAAAAAGTTGAAATCAACAAAAAAGGTGCAGTTCGTAGAGCTAGAATTTTCTACTTTAGAGAACTTACTGGTAAGAAAGCAAAAATCAAAGACAAAAGAAGATAATCTATTGCCTTTCAATTATAAAAGTCCCGACCTGTCGGGACTTTTTTTTGGTAGTATATCGCCAAAATTTTTATCATTTTAAAAGTTTACCCCCATTAAAAATAACGATTTCGTAATATCACAAGAAGCCCAACAATTATGATATTTTTATAGTAAAATCAAGGAGTAATTACATCCGATTTCCATATATTTGTCCGCCTTATTTTTTGCACAATTCGCAAAGTAAGACTTACATCTAAGTGATTTCGATTAAAAAAATAGAAAAATGACACAAAAATCAAAAATTTTTTACACCCTTACAGATGAAGCGCCATTATTGGCTACTTATTCTTTTTTACCAATTGTTCAGGCATTTACTGCCACATCGGATATAGAAATTGAAACTAGAGATATTTCGCTGGCTGGAAGAATTTTAGCCAATTTCCCATCATTTTTAAAAGAAGATCAAAAAACGAGTGATGCCCTTTTAGAATTAGGAAAACTAGCCACTACACCAGAGGCAAATATTATTAAATTACCAAACGTTTCGGCATCAGTTCCACAACTAAAAGCGGCCATTGCTGAATTACAAGCACACGGTTACGCAGTACCAGATTTTCCTGAAGATCCACAAACAGAAGAAGAAAAAAATAATAAGGCCAATTATTCAAAAGTATTAGGCTCTGCAGTAAATCCTGTTTTACGTGAAGGGAACTCCGATCGTAGAGCACCAAAAGCAGTAAAAAATTACGCTAAGGCCAATCCACATGCTATGGGAGCTTGGTCTTCTGAGTCTAAAACGCATGTTGCCTCAATGGAACAAGGCGATTTTTACGGAAGCGAGCAATCAGTTACCGTTAGTGAAGGTACTGATGTAAAAATTGAATTCGTAGCCACAGACGGAACTACAACAATTCTTAAAGCAAGCACTCCTTTGAAAGCCGGTGAAATCATCGACAGCTCTGTAATGAATATTGCTGCTTTAAAAAGCTTTGTAGCCAAAACGATTGAAGAAGCAAAAGCACAAAACATCTTATTATCCGTTCACTTAAAAGCTACGATGATGAAGGTGTCTGACCCTATCATTTTTGGAGCCATAGTTGAAGTGTATTTTGCCACTGTCTTTGAAAAATATGCAACGCTTTTCAATGAATTAAATATTGATACTCGTAACGGTTTAGGTGACGTTTACGCAAAAATAGCTGGGCATCCACAACAAGCGGAAGTAGAAGCAGCTATTGATGCCGCAATTGCTAATGGACCTGCTTTGGCCATGGTGAATTCAGACAAAGGAATCACCAACCTTCACGTACCATCAGATGTAATTGTAGATGCTTCTATGCCTGCAATGATTCGTACTTCTGGACAAATGTGGAATAAAGAAGGAAAAGCACAAGATACTGTAGCCATCATTCCAGATCGTTGTTACGCTGGTGTTTACACTGCAACCATTGATTTTTGTAAAAAACACGGCGCTTTTGTACCGACTACAATGGGAAGTGTACCTAACGTAGGTCTTATGGCTCAAAAAGCTGAAGAATATGGTTCACATGACAAAACCTTCCAAATTCAAGGAGAAGGCGTGGTTCGCGTAGTAAATGCAGAAGGAACTGTCTTAATGGAACAAAAAGTGGCTAAAAATGATATTTTCAGAATGTGCCAAGCCAAAGATGCTCCAATTCAAGACTGGGTAAAACTTGCCGTAAACAGAGCACGTTTATCAGCTACTCCAGCGGTTTTCTGGTTGGACAACAACAGAGCGCATGACAGCCAATTGATTGTAAAAGTTGAAAAATATTTAAAAGATTACGATACAACAGGGTTAGACATTCGTATTTTAAACCCTATCGAAGCGACTAATTTCACCTTAGAGCGCATCATCAAAGGATTAGATACCATTTCAGTAACCGGAAATGTACTACGTGATTACTTAACCGATTTATTCCCAATCTTAGAAGTTGGAACTTCTGCCAAAATGCTTTCTATCGTTCCATTAATGAATGGTGGCGGTTTATTTGAAACTGGCGCTGGAGGTTCTGCTCCAAAACACGTAGAGCAATTTATTGAAGAAGGTTACTTACGTTGGGATTCCCTTGGTGAATTCTTGGCTTTGGGCGCTTCATTAGAACATTTAGGACAAACCCTAAACAATTCAAAAGCGATTGTTTTAGCAGAAGCCTTGGATGTAGCTACTGAAAAATTCTTAGCAAATGACAAATCGCCTTCAAGAAAAGTAGGCGGAATTGACAATAGAGGTTCTCATTTCTACTTAGCGATGTACTGGGCTGAAGCTTTAGCCGCTCAAGATAAAGATGCTGATTTAAAAGCAATTTTCTCGCCTATTGCGACTGAATTCATCGCTAACGAAGCACAAATCAACAGCGAACTAATTGGCGCTCAAGGAAAACCGCAAACCATCGGCGGATACTACCAACCGAATCCAGAGTTGACGAGTAAAGCGATGCGACCAAGTACCACTTTCAATACGATCTTGGCAAAAATCGCATAGTTTAAAAAAACAAGCATTAGTATAAAAGACAACCGGAAACGGTTGTCTTTTTTGTTAACCATACATTAACAGTTGTACGCTAGTAATTAACCCAAAAAATCGTCTACTTTGTAGTATTAAAATCAATCTATGAAAAATTATTATTTTACGGTTTATACATTCTTTTTAATATTTACTTCAACATTTTTCTATGCGCAAGAGAACTCCAGCTCTAATTCAACCAGAGAAAAATTTACGTTAAGCGGAACCATTACTGACCAAAACAGTAATGAGACATTAATTGGAGTCAATATTGTTTTCCCTGATTTGAAAACTGGCGTAACTACCAACGAATATGGTTTTTATTCCATTACACTTCCCAAAGGAAAACACCAAGTCCAAATTTCTTATTTGGGCTACAAAACGGCTAATGAAACCATCGAACTAACGCAAAACACCAAATACAATTGGCCGTTGTCCAATGAAGACAATGTACTCAAAGAAGTTGTTATCACTGACGACAGAACAAAAACTAACATTAGAAAACCCGAAATGAGTGTCAATAAACTCTCGATTTCGGCCATAAAAAAAATGCCAGTCGTTCTTGGTGAAGTTGATGTACTCAAATCTATTTTATTACTCCCCGGTGTGACCAATGCTGGCGAGGGTGCTTCTGGCTTTAACGTTCGTGGTGGTGGAGCGGATCAAAACCTGATTCTGTTGGACGAAGCTACTATTTTTAACTCCTCTCACGTTTTTGGTTTTTTCTCTGTCTTTAATCCCGATGCCATCAAAGATATTCGACTTTACAAAGGCGGAATTCCTTCTCGATTTGGAGGAAGAGCTTCTTCTGTTTTAGATATTTATCAAAAAGATGGAAGCAGTAAAAAATTCCATATGAATGGAGGTATTGGCTTGATCTCAAGTCGTCTTTTAGCTGAGGGTCCATTGGTAAAAGATAAAGGTTCCTTCCTGATTGGTGGCCGTGGTTCCTATGCCCATTTGTTTTTAAAATTATCCCCAGAACAAAAAGATAATGCCGCTTATTTTTATGACCTAAATGCAAAATTCAGTTATAAATTAACCGAAAATGACAATTTGTACCTTTCAGGATATTTTGGTAGAGACGTTTTTAGCCTAAACAAAAGTTTTACCAATACCTATGGCAATTCAACGCTAAACTTACGTTGGAATCATTTGTATTCTGATAAATTGTTTTCTAATCTTTCCTTGATTTACAGTGATTACTATTATGGTTTAGACCTAGATTTTGTGGGATTCAAATGGGATTCTGGCATCAAAAATTACAATATCAAATACGATTTCAAAAATTACTTAACGGACTCGTTCAAATTAAATTATGGACTGAACGCGATTTACTACGACTTCAATCCTGGCACCATTGTTCCTTCTAATAGTACTTCTGGAATCAATTCCGATCAATTGGATAAAAAATATGCTTTTGAACCTGCCATTTATATCAGTGCTGATCATGATTTAAGTAAAAAATTCAGTGTGTCTTATGGATTACGCTACAGTTTATTTTATCGCTTAGGACAATCTACCGTCAATATTTATGCGAATGACAATCCTGTTCTTTTCAATTCGGACTTAAAATTATACGAAAAAGCAATGCCAATTGACACTAAATTCTATGGCAAAAACGATGTGATTCAAAGTTTTGACAATTTAGAACCTCGCTTTTCTGCGGCTTATCAATTCAATGACACCCAATCGGTAAAAGCGAGTTACAACCGTATGTTACAGTATTTACAGTTAATTTCAAATACCTCATCACCTACTCCACTCGATGTTTGGACACCAAGTGATAACTTCATTCAACCTCAAATTGCGGACCAAGTGGCGCTTGGATATTTCAAAAACTTCAGTGACGGAATGTACTCGTTAGAAGTAGAAACCTATTTTAAAAAAATCAAAAATCGTATCGATTACATAGATGGCGCTGAGTTAATTGCTAACAAAGCTTTGGAACAAGTCATTTTGAATGGACAAATGAGAGCCTACGGATTAGAAATTTTACTAAAGAAAAACGAAGGCAAACTCAACGGCTGGATTTCTTATACTTTATCAAGATCCGAACAACAAACGCCAGGTAGAACCCCACTAGAAACAGGAATTAATAATGGTCAATGGTACAAATCTGTTTACGATAAGTTGCATAATTTAGCAGTGACTAGTTCGTATACATTGAACGACAAATGGAGCTTTGGAGCTAATTTTGCTTTACAAAGCGGCCAACCAGTTACCTATCCTGAAGGACAATATGAGTATTTAGGTATCACTGTACCAAGCTACGGTTTGCGCAACGAAAATCGTTTACCAGCTTATCATCACTTAGATATTGCTGCTACGTTGACTCCAAGAAAAAACAACAATCGCAACTACAAAACCGAATGGGTTTTTAGTATTTACAATCTGTACAACAGAAGAAATGCTGCGTCAATCAACTTCAGACAAAACATTGACACAGGTAAT
>CAUPCW010000108.1:0-10221 GCA_963509895.1 uncultured Flavobacterium sp. | reverse complement strand
TACATAAGTAATGTCTAAAGTAATAGGAAAAGTTGCCCAAATCATTGGCCCAGTAGTGGACGTAGTTTTCAACGGTAAGGATGTTGAACTTCCAAAAATTTATGACTCATTAGAAGTCACTAGAAAAGATGGTACTTTATTAGTACTAGAAGTGCAATCTCACATTGGTGAAAATACTGTTCGTACCATTTCGATGGACTCTACTGATGGTTTAAGCAGAGGTTATGAAGTAGTAGGTACAGGAAATCCAATTCAAATGCCGATTGGTCCAGACGTTTACGGACGTTTATTTAATGTGGTAGGAGATGCAATTGATGGATTAGGTGAATTGCCTAAAACAGGAGAGTTTGGATTGCCAATTCACAGGTCTGCTCCAAGATTCGAAGATTTATCTACTTCTTCTGAAGTTTTATTTACAGGGATCAAAGTAATCGATTTGATTGAGCCTTACGCAAAAGGAGGAAAAATTGGATTGTTTGGTGGTGCTGGAGTAGGTAAAACAGTATTGATTCAGGAGTTGATTAACAATATTGCAAAAGGTCACGGTGGGCTTTCTGTTTTTGCTGGTGTTGGTGAAAGAACACGTGAAGGAAATGACTTACTTCGTGAGATGTTAGAGTCTGGAATTATTAAGTATGGTGATGATTTCATGCACTCTATGGAAAATGGAGGATGGGATTTATCAAAAGTTGATATGCCAGGAATGAGAGAGTCAAAAGCTACTTTCGTTTTCGGACAAATGAATGAGCCTCCTGGAGCTCGTGCTCGTGTGGCACTTTCAGGATTATCTATTGCAGAGTATTTCCGTGATGGAGCTGGATCTGATCAAGGTAAAGATGTATTGTTCTTCGTGGATAATATCTTCCGTTTCACACAAGCAGGTTCTGAGGTATCCGCACTTTTAGGACGTATGCCATCTGCGGTTGGTTACCAACCAACATTGGCAACTGAGATGGGTGCGATGCAAGAGCGTATTACTTCTACAAACAAAGGATCTATTACATCTGTACAAGCAGTTTACGTTCCTGCGGATGACTTAACTGACCCTGCGCCAGCAACTACTTTTGCACACTTAGATGCAACAACAGTATTGTCTCGTAAAATTGCTGAGTTAGGTATTTATCCAGCGGTAGATCCATTGGATTCTACTTCAAGAATTTTAACTCCTCATATTTTAGGAAATGAGCATTATGATTGTGCACAAAGAGTTAAAGAAATTCTTCAAAAATACAAACAATTGCAAGATATCATTGCGATCCTAGGTATGGAAGAATTATCAGAAGATGATAAATTATCGGTTTCTAGAGCACGTCGTGTTCAACGTTTCTTGTCTCAACCTTTCCACGTAGCAGAGCAATTCACAGGTATTCCTGGTGTTTTAGTTGATATTAAAGATACTATCAAAGGATTTAATATGATCATTGACGGTGAATTAGATCACTTGCCGGAGTCAGCTTTCAACCTTAAAGGTACTATCGAACAAGCTATAGAGGCTGGAGAAAAAATGTTAGCAGAAGCATAAATCAGTTAGTAATTAGAAGGGTACAAGTATTCAAATGTTGCCAATTACTAATTACTAATCACTAATCACTAAAAAAATGATTTTAGAAATTGTATCGGCAGAAGCTAAATTGTTTCAAGGAGAAATCACTTCTATTACTTTACCAGGGGTAGATGGTAGTTTTCAAATATTGAATAATCATGCGCCTATTGTTTCCTTACTAAAACAAGGAACTGTAAAGATTGCAGCAACTAGTTTTGACATTTCAAGTGCAGCAGAAACTAAAATGAAAAAAGTTTCTAATCAATTGTATACTTTTGATATCGAGTCTGGAACAATTGAAATGAAAGACAATAAATTGATTCTTTTAGCTGACTAAGAGAACTAAATAGTTAGAAAAGCCCAACATATTGTTGGGCTTTTTTTATTTAAACAGTTTCTGATGTATGATGTTTCCCTATTATAGCAAGTGCTGCAGCTATTAATACTACGTTTTTAACGATGTATTGTCCTGTCAATGTCGGGCAAAAAAGAGTAGTGTCAAAACATAATTTTGGCACTATAACTATTGGAAAAAAGGTTATAAACATGTGGAGCAACAAAAGCAGTATCACGATAGGCGTCCATTTTTTTATCAAAAGTCCAAAACCAATCATCATTTCTACTATTCCTAGTATAGGCACAAAAATGGTGGGTTCAAACCAATATACTGTTTCTTGAACTAATTCTTCAGCAGGGCTTGTTTCGAAGACTTTTAAAGCGCCAAACCATATGTAAACAATAGCTAGTGATAGTCTTAGAAGTAATGCGCTGTAGATGTCTATTTTTCTGCTGAATTGGTAATAAATGGCATTGAAATGTGTTTCCATAGTGTTTTATATGATAAAAACCTAACAGGGGCTCAATCCTGTTAGGTTACATTGATAGTAAAAGCAATAACCAATTGTCATATTACCAACTTTTTATTTTTGTTCTTTATTCAGCGCCATCTGTTTTGGCTCTTGAAACTGCGAACGCACCTACGGTTTCACCAAGAAGTAGTCCTTTTTCGCAATCGCTTCTATAGTGGATAGCGCCATAGATTCTTGAATTAGATGCCTCTTTAGCCCAAGTGTTGAATTTTTCTTTTGATTCCGGTAATATATGCGACAGTATTGTTGCAGCTGCAGCACTAAAAGTAGAATGGCCCGATACATAAGCTGGAAAATTAGGAACTCCTGTAGTAGTTTTTATTGATGGATCCATTTGTGAGGGTCTTGGGTTGAAATAGAAGTATTTCGCGTCCCAACAGCTTATGGCGGCATCCATCATGGCTATGTTAAGTAAAGCCATGTTTCTTGCCCAACGGACTTCACTATAATTTTGTTTTACAAAATATTCAGTTGCAATAGCATTCCAATGCCCTGGAGGAGTATAGGTTCCCACGCCATCTGCCCAGAAAGTAACAATTCTTTGTTGTTCTTTGGTAATATTGGTACTGTAACTTTTAATTTCTGCTAGTTCTTTTGCAAAAGCCTCAGATTTTGTGGATGGAGGTGGTACAGGACGGCTCGCTACTACATCACCTGACGTCATTAGGAACGATTTTACATTTCCAAATAATGGTAGCATTGGTGGGCGTTTTGGTGCATCAAGTGAGATCCAAGGCGTTTCTCCTTTTGCGATTGCATTGGATTCTAATTGGGCCCAAATTGCTGGTGTTCCTATCGCTGCACCAGCACCATCGGTTGAAGCTCTAGTAATAAATTTTGCCGCAATTTTTCTTCCTAGTGCAATGCCAGCTTCTACATCGCTTCGAACATTGGCTCCACTAATGATTCGGTATAATTTTTCTTCATCCGCTTTTTCTTGAATGTATGCGATTTCTGTCGGGAAAAGTAGTTTTAGTAATTCGACAGTTACACCTGAAAGTACGCCGTCCTCAGAAGGATAAGCCGCTAAAGTACTTTTAGGAACTAATACTTGTAAGCTTGCATCTACACTGTAAGGAGCGGGTCTATTGTATAGTTTTTTGTAATGCCAAGCCGCGATTAATGCATCATATTGTGCGGCACTTACATAGGCATAGGCTCTGGAGGCATAAGGAGGATTTGAAAAAGGAAATTCAGGATACCCAAATGGATTTGCTGGAGAGGGCGCAGGATAGGTTCCGTCTTCGTTTTGATAAGGTGGACGGTTGTGTCTAGCAACTAAGGTGCGCATGATTTCATTCCAACGTAAAACGCTGCCTACTTGCCAATACGTAATAATTTTTTTTTGTTCTTCGGTTATAGCTGCTTGGTAGCTTTTGATTTCGTTAATTTCTCGCGTGTAGGCTGGTGTGTTTGTTGCTATTGGGACATCTATCGTGAATTCATCTGGTGCTGTAAGTAAAATTGGTTTCCAAGTTCCACCGTTAGCATCTATATTGGTAGGGTTTAACGCTTGAAAATTTTCATTTCGTTCTGTTATATCTTCGCTACAAGAAAAAACAAAGATAGACAGAGATATAATAAGGCTATTTGATAGGTATTGATATAGTTTAGTTTTCATTTTTGGTAGATTTTTTTTCAAAATTGATAATATAAAATAAGCCTCCATATATTGTTTTAGACTGCCCAACATTTTTCCCTTCGGCTACATAATTATAACCTCCTATTAAAGATAATTCTGGCAAGTTTTTGAGGGTGTATTTTGTATTTATTCCATATCGTATGGCGTTCATGGTGTTGCTTGGGAAAGGCATGTTGTTTTTGGTAATGTCAAAACCTCCTTTTTGTGTTACCCAGTTATCAATTATAAATTCGGCTATTAATCGATTAGAGCGATAGCCTATTCTAAAGTTAACCGAAATAGCGTCCGGCATATTCACTTCATTGGTATAGTGAATTTCGTCATTGGTTAAGTAGGTATTTCTTTCAATTGTAACGTTTGCTCTTTTTACATAAGCTCCTGAAAGGGTGCTGAAAATTTTACCTCTTTGAAAATCTCCCATGATTCGTAATGTGCCTGTTTTGCTTCCAAGGCCCAAGCTCAAAGGCAAATAATCGATGGCATAATTGGATAATGGAGTAGCATAACTTCCAATGAAATAAAGAGAATAGGTGTTTTTTCCAATTGTTTTTTCAATTGGCATGTATTTTAAAGTTAAGGATAGATCTTGAATACCTTCTTGACCTTTCATAGTGCCAGCCGAAGCATTAGTTTTTACGTAGGGTAAATTAAAAAGTACATTCAGTTTATCTGAAATGCCGTAATTACCCATGATGCCAATAGACTTTGTGCTTACTGTGCCTAGGTTAAGGTTGGTTCTTTTGAAATCGCCTTCCCAATAGTTGTCCCAGTTACTATATTGGTAAACTGCTCCAGTGCAAAAGTTGTTTTTGCTCATCATGATGCCGTCAATTTCGGTTTGAGCGAATGTAGCTAGAGAAGACAATAATAGTATTGTCCAGTATATTTTTTTCATAGGAATTTGCTAAAATGTAAGCAATTATTGACTTTTTCGGTCAAAAATGCTTTTAAGTATTGGTAGAATACCTCCAATTTGATGAAACGAATCCATCTAAATAAGATTTATCTAACAATCTAAGTTTTGGAAATAGTTTAGTTTGTTTTAAGGCATTACTTGCCGTATGGGCTTTTTCAAATTCATAGAACTGTGTGCGTTATTGGAATGCACAGCAATTCGAAGAGGTTGAATTTTAGAAAAAGAAATAACTAAACTAAATCTGGAGGAGAAAATGGTACGTTGAAATGGCCACAAAGAAGTTTAGCATTTTGTGTTTGCTGCTGTGTGTCAGTTTCAGAAAAAAGATAGGTAGGCACATTTATAATTATGGGTTTTGTAACCACATAATCCGTTATGAATGTTTTTAGCAATTTTTTTGTGGGCGATTCTTTTGAAGACGAATGATCAAATAACTGTTGGTCAACTATATTATTTAAGTTTTTACTTATTTTGTCTTGGTGTGAATTGGGTAAATAATATAAATACAGAATATTGTTTTGAATGCGTTTTTTGAAGATATGATAAAATTTATTGTTGATTTCTACATTTTGATTTACATATTCAAAATCGGTATCTTGAACAAATGAATATACCGATGCATTCATTTTTATGACTTTGTATTCAGAAGGTTCTCGGTCTTCCATGGTGGCAACCCATTTTTGTTCTTCTTGTTGATGATGTAACAAGTAATACCCCAGTACATTATAGAACAGGGTTGCTAACAAAAATAAAGAAGCCATTCTTTTCATCATGCTTCGAAAGTAAAAAACAAAATGGCGCATTAATAGATATTGTATTTTTTTTAAGAATATTTTAACAAATAAAAAACATATGATAAAATTTTATTGACAAATAATAGTCATTTTATTGACTTTTTATATAAAAAACTGACATTTCATTAATAGGTGTTTTAAATTTCAATCCAAAAAAAGTACTTATTTTTGTTTCCTATGAAAGCACTACCACAATCTCTTGCACAAAAGTTAGCCATAAGAACACAAGACAACGCCCTTAGGCAATTACCATCTGCTAATCAATTGATTGATTTTGCTTCTAATGATTATTTGGGATTTTCAAAGAATGAAACATTGTTTAGGACCACTCATGAGTATTTGGTGGAACAGGGTATTTTAGAAAATGGCGCAACGGGCTCAAGATTACTCTCAGGGAATCATTCCTTGTATCCCTTAACGGAAGCTTTTATAGCTGATTTTCATCAAGCACCATCTGCTTTACTTTTTAATTCTGGTTATGATGCTAATGTTGGTTTTTTTGGTGCTGTACCCCAAAAAGGAGATTATATTTTATATGACGAATTGTGTCATGCATCGATTAGAGATGGGATTCAGCTATCTAATGCTAAAGGGTATAAATTCAAACATAATGATTTTGAGGATTTGGAGTTGTTGATTCAACGTTGTCATGCCGAGCGAAGTAGAGGTAATTTGCACAACGAAATCTACATTGTTACTGAATCCGTTTTTTCTATGGATGGAGACTGTCCCAATTTAGAAGAATTGGTTCAAGTAACCACAAAACACAATTGCTATTTAGTTATTGATGAAGCGCACGCTTTGGGTGTTTTTGGTGAAAAAGGAGAAGGATTGGTGCAATTTCTGGGTTTACAAGAGCATTTTTTTGCACGCATTGTTACTTTTGGAAAAGGCTTAGGTTGTCACGGTGCTGTTGTTCTCGGCTCAGAAGCATTGAGTAGTTATTTGGTCAATTTTGCTAGAAGTTTTATATACACTACGGGACTTTCTCCACATTCCGTTGCAACAATTGGTATTGCTTATCAGGTGTTGGATGCTAAAGCAGCAGCAATTGGTGAATTGAAAGAGCGAATTAATTTTTTTAATCAAGAAAAAAGCCGCTTCAGTTTGAAACCTCTTTTCGTTCGAAGTAAATCGGCTATTCAATCGGCTATAATTCCAGGAAATGCTACTGTAAAAGCCATTGCACAACAACTTCAGGAAAAAGGATTTGATGTAAAACCGATACTTTCCCCAACGGTTACCGCCGGACAAGAGCGCTTGCGTTTTTGTTTACACAGCTACAATACCGATGCACAAATTTCGGAGGTTTTACATTGTTTGTCTTTGCTTCTCTAAAAAAAATTACACTTCATAAGTCTTGTGTTTTCTGGGTTTTTTGAAAAAAACAAAAAAAGTTTGTAACGTTTTTAGTTGTTGATTACTTACGAGTCGTAATCAAATAATTACGCATAGTTTTTAATCATCAATTAATCAATCAAATACATCTATTATGGAAAATTTAAGAACACAATCCGAAAAACAAATCAATAAGGTACTACTTTTTTTAGCTGGAGTTTGCATAAGTTATAGTCTAGTAAAAGAGGTAATTTTAGACAAGCCAGAAGACGGTATGTTGCTAGTCATTGGATGCTGTTTGTTAGCAGCTAATTCATCAACAAAACATAAATAGAAGGGTAAAAAACAATCATCAATCAAATCAATCAAATCATCATTAATCAATCAACAATCATGAAAACAATCATGAAAACAATCAAAACATTTATTTTAGGTTTAGTAGCGGTAGCAAGCTTTAGTTTTTCAACACAAGCGCAACCCAAAAAAGCAAACGAAAATTCTTTATTGTGGGAAATTTCAGGAAACGGATTAGCACGTCCTTCTTATGTATATGGAACCTTACACATGATGTGTGAAAGTGATTTTGTCATCAAAGAAAAAGTAAAAAAAGCCTTTGATAAATCAACTAAATTAGCTTTAGAGTTGGATTTTGATGACCCATCAGAACTAAAAGCGATGCAAGAAATGAGTGTTAGTAAAGTAGCTTTGAGCACTCTTTTGACTCCTGACGATTATAAAAAATTAGATGTGCTTTTGAAAGAGAGAGTGGGAGTAGGCGCTAGTCAATTTGAGACTAGTAGTTTGAGTTCTTTAATGAGTTTAATAATGATAAAATCTTTAAATTGTCCTCCTAAAGTATATGAATTAGAGTTTTTTCAAATGGCTCAAAAACGCAAGATGGAAGTAGTAGGTTTAGAGAAATTTGCAACTCAAATGGCTACATTAGACGCAGCGTATCCTCCTCACGAAATGGTTGAGCAGTTGGGAAATTATGACAAAAAACATTTCGATTTATTAACTCAAACCTATAAAAGTGAAGATGTAAAGGCCATTTATGAAATGGTTAATGATCCTAAATTTATGGATGAGAAAAGCAGACCTGTAATGTTAGACAACCGCAATAGTAATTGGGTTAAAGATATGCCAGCTATGATGAAAAAAGAAAGTGTTTTCTTTGCGGTAGGAGCAGCACATTTAGCTGGAGAAAAAGGAGTGATTCAATTATTACAAAAAGCGGGATATACTGTCAAACCGATAATCAATTAATCTAATTTTGAAGACAAAAGAGCAAGAATTTTTATCCCGAATCGAGCAGCATAAAGGCATCTTGTACAAGGTTTCCAAAATGTATATGGACAACCGAGACGATCAAGAAGATTTGTTTCAAGAAATCATTTGCCAATTATGGAAAGCCAACGATAGTTTTAAAGGAGAAAGTCAGTTTTCAACTTGGATGTATCGTGTAGCCATAAATACTGCCATCGTTTTTCTGAAAAAAGAAAAAAAGAAAGTAGACAAATACGAGTTGTCATCTACAAATATTCCCGACGAAGAAGGGGATGCCGATATCAAGGAGCGCCAATTGGAACACTTTTATAGGGCCGTTCAAAAATTGGAGAAGATAGACAAAGCGATTATTTTTTACCAACTCGAGGGATTTTCTCATAGAGAAATTGGAGAAAATCTCGGGATTTCAGAAGGAAATGCTAGAGTCAAATTAAATAGAGCCAAAGAAAAATTAAAAGAAATTATAAAAAATCAAGGATATGGATTTTAACGATATACAATCAGCTTGGAACAATGAAAACACAAAAAATGTAGTTGTTCCCACTCAATTAGAGAAAGTACAACAGGCCAATACACCACTAGACAAGATTAGGAAAAATTTGAAAAATGAATTTATTTATCAAATAGTATCAATTGTTGTTGTAGGATTTGCCCCTTATTTAAATGGATTTCCAGAGCAAGCCATCACACCCTTTTATTTGTTGTTTAGTTTGTTTGTGGCAGTTAGTGCTTATTATCTAATTAAGTTGTTTGTTTTTTATAAACGACTAAACAAAACAGCTTTGAATACCAAAGATAATTTATACGAAACTTATTTTGACATTCGTTTGAATATGGAACTCTACAAAACCTTTGGGTTTGCCTTAATGCCCTTTATGATTTTGTTTTTGGTTGGAGTTTTATATTTTAAGTTACCTAATGCCGCGACATTATTTACCGATAGTACCAATAGTATTGTGCTGTTTGTTTCGGTTTTGTTTAGTATGTTGTTTATGGGCATAGCTTCAGAATGGTGGGTACACTTTTTCTACGGCAAATACGCCAAAGAAATCCGAACCGTTTTAGACGAGTTAAAAGAAGAATAAATAGTAAAGCAACTTTCGGGTTGCTTTTTTTGTGTTGCAATCATAGTGAACTTAGTAAATTCTTTGCGAACTTTAAATAAAGTTTTTTTGCCACGGATTCCACGGATTTTACTGATTAGTTCACAAGAAAAAAACATATAAGTCACCTAAGTTTTTCTGAATAGGCTGTGTAATTTGAACCATATAAGACAAATAAGGGCATATAAGTTTTCGTTGGGCGTTACAACAATTGCAACACTTTTACTTTGTGCGGCTTCGTGACTTCTTCGTGTTTCTTTGTGGGAAAAGATTTAACCGCAAGGAGCGCAAAGTTTTACGTAAAGGGCGCAAAGTTTTAAATAATTAACTCTTTAAAATCTGTGGAATCTGCGTGCAAAATTTAACCGTTAAGACTGAAAATTACTTTTATATTTTGTGGTTGAATTTCAGGAAGTTTACCATAAATCGAAAAGATAATGGCTTATGGTTCTAAAAAAATAATAAACATAAAGTTTTGTGATTTATTTTTGTCACAAATTCAATGAATTTATGGTTAGTTAGTTGAATGTACATTAATGAACTATTTAAAAGCAACTGAAATAGAAGTTGGATTATTGCTGAACTTCTGCGAAGAACCAGAATTTAAACGTGTTATATATACAAACGATAGAAAAGTTAATTTAAAAAATCAGCGATAATCCGTTCCATCCGTTTTATCCGTGGCAATTTAGAATATGAAATCGCCAATAACTAGAAGTTTGCGCAAGC
>CAUPCW010000107.1:0-10371 GCA_963509895.1 uncultured Flavobacterium sp. | reverse complement strand
GTTTATGGAATCCAAAAAATCAAGAGACAACAAATACCGAAACTATTATCACTGGTGGCCAGCCGAGAAGGGAACACCTCCAAAACGCTTCAGCATTTTTGACGAAAACTCAGATGCTTGGCGCTACGAACCCAACACCAACAGTTATTATTTACATTACTTCAGCCGAAAACAACCCGATTTGAATTGGGAAAACCCACAACTCCGCCAAGAAATGTACGATATTATGAAATTTTGGCTCGACAAAGGTGTCAGTGGCTTTCGCTTAGATGCTTTTCCATTCATCGCCAAAGATACCAATTGGCCAGTTATGCCTGCTGATTTTACCAACGAACAATTTGTGCGATACTACGGCGCCGACGCAAAGCTGCATAACTATTTGCGCGAGATGAACGAAGTGATTTTAAGCAAATACAAAGATGTCTACACCGTTGGAGAAGGTGGTGTCATTCCGTTTCAAAAAGTAATGGATTTTGTAGATGAAGACCGAAAAGAAATCAACACCCTTTATCACGACGAGATAGCCAATATTTGGGGAAGAGATGGCTATGACGTGGGCGCTTACCAAGTAGGACGCAACAATGTTTTAGGCATGAAAGAAATCGTAAACAAATGGGATAAAAAAATGGAATCCAAAGGATGGAATACCGTATATTTTACCAATCACGACCAAAGCAGAGCCGTGAGTCGCTACGGAAATGACAGCCCCGAATTTCGAGAAAAAAGCGCCAAAATGCTCTATACTTTTCTACTAACCCAAAGAGCAACTCCCTATATTTACAACGGAGATGAAATCGGAATGACCAATATCCGATTCAAAACTGCAGCTGAATATAATGACCTTCAAACCCGCAATGTATACAATCAATTAGTAAAGATTAGCGATGCCAAAGCGGCTGAATATTTACTCAATCAACAAGAGTTAAGTCGCGATAACAGCCGCACTCCTATGCAATGGAATGCAACAAAAAATGCAGGTTTCACCACTGGAAATCCTTGGCTAACTATCAATAAAAATTACACCACAGTCAATGTTGAAGCCAACAGCAAAGACAAAAACTCTATATTGAATTATGCCAAAAAACTAGCCAAAATCAGAAAAGAGAATCCTATTTTTGTGTATGGTAAGTTAGAAATAATTGACCCAACTAATCCTGATGTTTTTGCTTTTACAAGAGAATTAAATGGCAAAAAAATCATTGTTTTATTGAATTTTACATCAAAAACAACCACGATTAACGCGCCTTTATTAGCACAAAAAACAACACAATGGATTGGGAATTACCCTACTCCTTTTCAAAAAGAATTACGCCCATATGAATCCGTAATTTTAAAAGTAAATTAAAAAGCACATTCTATGAGTCTCGATAACAGCACAATAATTTCACCAAATTTAGAAACAAAATGGTGGAAAGAAGCCGTGATTTATCAAATTTACCCCAGAAGTTTTATGGACAGTAATGGGGATGGTATTGGAGATTTACAAGGTATAATTTCAAAATTAGATTATCTAAAAAGTCTTGGAATTGATGCCATTTGGCTCAACCCAATTTTCGAATCCCCAAATGACGACAATGGCTATGATGTGAGTGACTATCGCTCTATTTTAGCCGATTTCGGAACTATGGAAGATTTTGACATCCTCCTAAAAGGACTAAAGAAAAGAGGAATCAAACTCATTTTGGACTTGGTCTTCAATCATAGTAGCGATGAACACTTTTGGTTTCAAGAGAGTAGAAAATCAAGAGACAATCCGTATCGCGATTATTATTATTGGTGGCCCGCCGAGAAAGGAACGCCGCCTTACCGATGGAGTTGGTTTGACGTTGAAAGCAATGCTTGGAAATATGACGCTACAACCGATGCGTATTATCTGCATTACTTCTCTGTAAAACAACCCGATTTAAATTGGAACAATCCAAAAGTACGAGAGGAATTGTATGCCATTATGCGTTTTTGGCTCGACAAAGGCATCGATGGATTTAGGATGGATGCTTTTCAATTCATTTCAAAAGACCCATCATTTCCAGAACTTCCAAATGATATTTTAGGTAACATTCCCGAAATTATGAAGTATTACGGGAGAGGACCACATTTGCACGATTACATTCAAGAAATGCATCGAGAAGTCTTGCAACATTATGATGTAATGACCGTATCTGAAGGAGCAGGCGGCTCTCCAGAAGAAGCCCTACTTTTTGTAGACCCTGACCGAAAAGAACTAAGTATGGCCTATCATTTGGAAGGCGTAGAAATTGGCAGTCACGTAATGAACTACGGCATTGTAAATTACAAAAAACTCTACACACGCTGGGATAATGCCTTCAAAACCAAAGGCTGGCTCTCCATCTTTTTGGCGAATCACGACCAACCCAGAGTGGTGAGTAAATTTGGCAATGACAGTAGTGAATTCAGAATGATTTGTTCCAAAATGCTAACTACATTTGTGTTGACTATGCGAGGTACTGCCTATTATTTTCAAGGCGATGAACTCGGAATGGTCAACATTCGATTCGATTCCATATCCGATTATAATGATATTGATACCATCAACAAATATGAGTTTATCAAAAGTCAGCATGGCGATTTAGAAGATTTTTTAGAAGTACAAAAACAAGCCTCAAGAGAAAATTCAAGAACGCCATTTCAGTGGAATACCACACCCAATGCTGGTTTTACAGAAGGGAAACCGTGGCTAAAAGTACATCCCAACCATACGACAATCAATGCCGAAAGTCAAGAAAATGATGCTGACTCTACACTAAATTTTTTTAGAACGTTGGTGCAATTACGAAAAAAAGAGCCGACACTCATTTATGGTAGCTATACTTTATTGGACGAAGAAAATGAGAAAGTTTATGCCTATTTAAGAGAACTAAATGGTCGGAGAATTTTGGTTTTACTAAATTTTACGTCACAGGAAGCCATTTTTTCAGTGCCTTTCTCTATTTTAGGAGGGAATGTCTTGATTTCAAATTATAATAAAGTCACCTTTGAAACCGCGAATCTAAAACCTTACGAAGCCATAGTGATAGAAATACCATAACTAATTAACATTTTAATTGAAAATAAGCAAAATAAAAAACCTAAACAAAATACTGTTATTCTAATAAAATTGTATGTTTGTTTGAAGCATTGATTCTTCTAGACAAACCCTTGAATTTTTTTACATGAATAATGCAACTCTTAAACAAATTGCGACTCAACTCGGCATTTCTACAACAACGGTTTCGAAGGCATTAAAAAACTATACCGATATTAGTGAAAAAACCAAAAAAGCAGTAATTGAACTAGCTTGCCAACTCAATTATACACCCAATAGTTTTGCAGTCAACTTAAGAACTCGTGAATCTAAAACCATCGGTGTTATTATCCCTACTGTTGATTTTCATTTTTTCTCTAAAGTTTTCAAAGGTGTATTGGAAGAAGCTGAAAAAAGAGATTATTTAGTAATTGTGTTGCGTTCAAACGAAAAATTAGAACTAGAAAAAAAACAAATTGATTTATTGCTAAGCAAAAGAGTCGATGGAATCATCATCTCATTATCTAATGAAACAGGTGATTTTGATCATATCAAAAAGGTATTGGCAAATAATACTCCGTTGGTACTGTTCGATAAAATTGCCAAACTAGTCAATTGCTCGAAAGTAAGTATTAATGATCGCAAAGCGGCTTATGAAGCGGTAGATTATTTAATCAAAAAAGGGAGAAAAAAAATTGCTCATTTTCGAGGATCGTATATGCCTCAAAACGCCATTGATCGTTTTTTAGGATATAAAAAAGCACTAGAAGACAACGGAATTCCTTACGACTCCTCATTGGTGTATGTTTGTGATAATTTTTCAGATTTTGAAGATGGCTATGCGACAGCAAAAATAGCTTGTGTGGATCACCCCAATTTAGACGCTATCTTCACAGTAACCGATTTGGTTGCAGTAGGCGTGATGAAATGTTTGCAAGATTTAGCCATCTCAGTTCCTCAACAAATTGCCGTATTTGGATTTTGTAATTCGTTTGTAAGCGAAATTACCACACCAAAACTCTCTACTGTAGATCAACCCGGTTTTGAAATTGGCAGAAAAGCTGCCGAGATTTTATTTGAAGAAATTCAATTAAAAAAAGAAAAAAAAACCATCACTTTTCAAACTATCGAATTACAGACTTCGCTTTTGGAAAGAGGTTCTGCATAAACCATTTACCTCGTGATTTTAACCGAAAAAAGTCAAAATAATCCTTAAAAAATTAAGAAAAAAAATCTATATTGGTTGAAGAATTTAAACATTCATCAATTAAATCACAAAAGCCAAAAGTCATTTGAACTTCAATCACTAACCAATACATGAAAGAAATTACTCTTAAGGAAATTGCTTCTAAACTAGGTATCTCAATAACTACAGTTTCTAAGGCGCTAAAAAACTATCCTGATGTTAGCGAAAAAACGAAACAGGCAGTTTTAGATTTGGCCAAAGACTTGCATTACACACCCAATAGTTTTGCAGTGAATTTAAGAACCAAGGAATCAAAAACCATCGGATTAATCATTCCGGAAGTAATGCATCATTTTTTTTCGAATGTGATTAACGCCATCATTGATGAGGCCGAAAAAAATGGATATTTAGTAATTATCTTACAATCTAATGAATCCATCGCACTTGAAAAAAAGCAAGTAGAATTGCTAATCAATAAACGAGTGGATGGAATTATAATGTCCCTTTCTAATGAATCTAATTTTGACGAACACATCAAAGAAATCATCAATAGAAATATTCCGTTTGTGATGTTTGATAAAATTTCCAAATTGGCCAATTGCTCAAAAGTTTTAATTGATGACCAAAAAGCAGCCATGAGTGCTACCCAACATTTAATTGATAAAGGGTGTAGAAAAATTGCTCATATTCGCGGCCCTCTCAATCCTCAGAATGCTATAGATCGTTATATTGGTTACAAAAAAACTTTAGACAAAAATCAAATCCCCTACGATCCAACATTGGTTTACACCTGTGAAGATGTTACTTTTCAAGAAGGATTGGATTTTGCCAAGCAGATTATTGAAGAACATCCAGATGTTGACGGTATTTTTGCAGTAACCGATTTAGTAGCTGTTGGAGTTTTGTCTTACTTTAATGATCATCAAGTAAAAGTTCCCCAACAAGTAGCAATAATTGGTTTTAGTAATTGGTTTATGTCTCAAGTTTTAACGCCAAAATTAAGCACTATAGACCAACCCAGTCACGAAATGGGAGTAGCCTCTTTTAATCTTTTATTAGAAGAAATGCATGCTCATAAAGAAAACATTCCGTTTACCCCAAAGACTTTGATTTTGGAAACTAGCGTGATTGAAAGAGATTCAAGTAAAAAATCATAAGGAATTATCTATATTTCTCAGAAGTCCATTCCATTTGGTTCGCTTCAGTGGAGAATTATTAAAAACAGCATTAAATGTTTCAGCTGTGATTTCCTCCCAGTCTTTTTTGGACCATTGAAGCATTTCTGGATTTGGGTTAAATAAAGGCTCTCCATGGGATTTTGAAAATCGGTTCCAAGGGCAAACATCTTGACAAACATCACATCCAAAGATCCAATCGTCAAATTTACCTTTAAATTCTGCTGGAATATTTTCTTTTAACTCAATCGTAAAATAAGAAATACATTTACTACCGTCAACTACGTAGGGTGCTACAATAGCCTGTGTTGGGCAAGCATCAAGACAAGCAGTACAAGTACCACAATGATCTGTTGTAGCATTATCATATTCAAGTTCAAGATCAACAATTAACTCTGCGATAAAATAAAATGAGCCCACCTTTTGTGTGATTAAATTACTGTTTTTCCCAATCCAACCTAAACCACTTTTAGCAGCCCAAGCTTTATCTAAAACAGGAGCAGAATCAACAAATGCCCTTCCTGAAACTTCTCCAATTTCAGTTTGAATCGAAAATAATAACTCTTTTAATTTGTCTTTAATTACAAAATGATAATCTTGTCCAAAGGCATACTTTGAAATCTTATAAGAATCTTGATTTTGTACTTCAGAAGGATAATAGTTCAACAACAAGGATATGACGCTCTTAGCACCATCAACTAAAAGAGTGGGATCAAGTCTTTTGTCAAAATGATTCTCCATATAACTCATTTGACCATTCATTTGTTGACTCAACCAATTTTCTAATCTTGGTGCCTCGCTTTCTAAAAATCCAGCTTTAGAAATACCACAAGAAAGAAAGCCGAGTCTTTTCGATTCGGCTTTAATAAATTGCGTATATTTTTTTTTGTTGTTAATCAAAACTAAAATAATCCTCCTTGAACATTAGTTCTTACTTTACCTAAATGTTTATATGCTTTTTCTGTTACCTCTCTTCCACGAGGAGTTCTCATAATAAATCCTTCCTGAATTAAAAATGGCTCATATACTTCTTCAATAGTTTCACTACTTTCAGAAACTGCAGTAGCAAGAGTAGTTAAACCCACTGGACCTCCTTTGAACTTATCTATAATAGTAGTCAAAATCTTATTATCCATTTCATCCAAACCATGTGCATCAACATTAAGAGCTTTTAAAGCAAAACGAGCAATTTCAATATCAATAGATCCATTTCCTTTAATTTGTGCAAAATCACGCACCCTACGCAACAAGGCGTTAGCAATACGAGGTGTTCCTCTGCTTCTTCCTGCGATTTCAATAGCAGCTTCCATAGTAATTGCCATTTTAAAAATAGAAGAACTACGTTCCACAATAGTAGTTAGCAATTCTGTAGAATAATACTGTAAACGAGATGAAATACCAAAACGAGCTCGCATTGGAGCCGTAAGTAAACCCGAGCGAGTTGTAGCGCCAATTAAGGTAAAAGGATTTAAATTAATTTGTACCGTTCTCGCATTAGGTCCCGATTCAATCATAATATCAATCTTAAAATCCTCCATTGCTGAATACAAATATTCTTCAACAATAGGACTTAGACGATGAATTTCATCAATAAAAAGGACATCTCTTTCCTCTAGATTGGTTAACAATCCTGCTAAATCACCTGGCTTATCAAGTACAGGACCAGAAGTAATTTTTATTCCAACTTGTAGTTCATTGGCTAAAATATTAGCCAGTGTAGTTTTTCCTAATCCTGGAGGACCATGAAAAAGTGTGTGATCTAAAGCTTCATTACGCTGGTTTGCAGCAGCAACAAATACTTTTAGATTTTCCAAAACCTGATCTTGTCCCGAAAAATCATCAAAACTGAGAGGTCTTAATCTTTTTTCAATATCAAGCTCTTCGGTATTATAATTGGTATTCGTTGGGTCTAAATTTTCATTCATTGGATAAAGATAAAAAAAGGCATTACAATAAAAAAGCCTTTCACAGGGAAAGGCTTTTAATATATTTTAGAAATTAGTGATGTAAAACTTCTTCACCTTCTTTCATAGGAATATGTTGTGGCACAAAATCTTCGTCATGTCCTGGCTTACTGTAATCGTAAGGCCATCTATGAACTTCTGGAATTTCACCAGGCCAGTTTCCATGAATGTGTTCTACTGGAGCAGTCCATTCAAGTGTGTTAGATTTCCAAGGATTTTGTTCAGCTTTTTTACCATAAAAAATACTAGCAAAGAAATTATACAAGAAAACCAACTGGAATGCACCACCTACTAAAGCAAAAGTTGTAATCAAAACATTCACATTTTGTAAATCATCAAAAAGTGGAAAGTTAGTATTCGTATAATAACGTCTTGGTAAACCAGCTAAACCGATAAAATGCATTGGGAAAAATACACCATAAGCACAAATAGCAGTTACCCAAAAGTGAACATAACCTAGATTTTTATTCAACATTCTACCAAACATTCTTGGGAACCAATGGTAAACACCCGCAAACATACCATACAAAGCAGAAATACCCATCACCAAGTGAAAGTGAGCAACTACGAAATATGTATCATGAACATTGATATCTAAAGTACTATCACCAAGGATAATTCCAGTTAAACCACCTGTAATGAAAGTAGAAACTAAACCAATAGAAAACAACATCGCTGGATTCAATTGTAGGTTACCTTTCCATAAAGTAGTAATATAATTAAAAGCTTTTACAGCAGATGGAATAGCAATCAGTAAGGTTGTGAACGTAAACACAGAACCTAAAAATGGATTCATCCCTGAAATAAACATATGGTGACCCCAAACAATAGTTGATAAGAAAGCGATAGCCAAAATAGACATAATCATCGCTCTATAACCAAAAATTGGTTTACGAGAGTTTGTAGCAATAATTTCAGAAGTGATACCCAAAGCAGGTAGCAATACAATGTAAACCTCTGGGTGTCCTAAGAACCAAAATAAATGTTCAAAAAGAACAGGAGAACCACCTTGATAATGCAAAACTTCACCAGCAATATAAATATCAGATAGGAAGAAAGAAGTACCAAAACTTCTATCAAAAATCAATAATAAAGCGGCAGAAAGTAAAACAGGGAAAGAAATAATACCAATAATAGCGGTAACAAAGAAAGCCCAAATTGTAAGTGGCAATCTTGTCATAGACATTCCTTTAGTTCTTAAGTTGATAACTGTTACAACATAATTCAAAGATCCCATTAATGAAGATGCAATAAATATTGCCATCGATACTAACCAAAGCGTCATACCTGTTCCTGAACCAGGAATAGCTTGTGGTAAAGCACTTAAAGGAGGATAAATTGTCCAACCAGATGAAGCTGGTCCAGCCTCAACAAAAAGAGAACAAATCATGATAACACTTGATAAGAAAAACAACCAGTAGGAAATCATATTCATGAAACCTGAGGCCATATCTCTAGCACCAATTTGAAGCGGAATCAATAAATTACTAAAAGTACCACTTAAACCAGCTGTCAATACAAAGAATACCATGATGGTACCATGAATTGTAACTAAAGCTAAGTAAATATCATTAGCCATAACGCCTTCTGGTGCAAATTTATCACCTAATAAAATATTGAAAATTTTAAAAGATTCCTCTGGCCAAGCCAATTGCATTCTGAAAAGCAATGACATTCCAACACCAATAATACCCATAATAATACCTGTAATTAAGTATTGTTTGGCAATCATTTTATGATCAATACTAAAAATGTATTTAGTAATGAATGTATCCTTATGATGGTGTTCGTGTTCGTGATCGTGTCCGTGATCGTGACCTTCTGCTGACATATATATACTTTTAAATATTCTTAAATAATTATTTCATTGCTACTTTAACAGCAACAGGTTCCTTTGGCAAACTCAAACTATCAACACCTGAAGCACCTTCGGTTGCAGGAGTTTCTTTTGAAGCTTTATATTCCTTAACTAAAGCAACTTTATCACTTAACCATTTCTTGTAATCTTCTGGAGAATCTACAACTACTTTCATTTGCATATTGTAATGAGAAGCTCCACAAATTTTATTACACAACAAAAGATAGTCAAAAGTGTAAGGATCTAAAGCCGTTCCACCTTTTGCAACTAATTCAATACTTTTTTTAGAACGTAAATCATTAATTCTTGACACTTTTTCTATCATAAAAGGCAAATCTCTATACTCAGAAGTAGTATAAATTGGAGTAAAAGCAAATTCAGTAACCATACCAGGAACACAGTTCATCTGAGCTCTAAAATGAGGCATGTAAGCTGAATGTAATACATCCTGAGAACGCATTTTGAAATGTATCTTTTTTCCTTTAGGAATATGAATTTCAGTAGCTAAAAAATCATCTTGAGCATTTTTATCAGCTAAATCCATACCTACTGAGTTTACACCATCAATCAAACGAACATTAGCTTTACCTAATACTTGATCAGTACCAGCGTATCTAGCTGTCCATTTAAATTGTTGTGCATAAAGTTCAATAACCACAGTATCTTCTTCATCATCAATAAACATAATGTTAGTCCATGCATACAAACCATACAAAATAAGACCTGCTAAAACAACTGCTGGAATTACACTCCAAACTGCTTCTAGTTTATTATTATCAGCAAAATAAAGTGCTTTTTTGTCTTTACTACCTCTATATTTAAACGCGAAGTAGTGCAATAAAACCTGCGTAATTGCTTGTACTGTAAAGATTAAAACCCAAGTGATATTCATTAAATTATCAACAGTTCCACCATGTTCAGATGCTGGTGTATGCAAAGGCAAATCACCCCACTTTAACAAACCATATATCGTAAAAATATAAATGAATGCTAAAAATCCAAACATCAAATATCCTTGAATATTATTATCATTATCAGTTGCTATTTGAGAATCATCAGATTTTGAACCTACTTGTGTAAGATCAAATATCTTAGTCAATTGCCAAAGTGCAACAGCTAATAAAACTAAAACTATAATTACCAACAAACTTGTCATCTGTTTTTCT
>CAUPCW010000106.1:0-10384 GCA_963509895.1 uncultured Flavobacterium sp. | reverse complement strand
TGCCGAGGAAACAAAGCTGTTTTACAAAATGGTTCAAAACAAACTGCACTTTGCCGTTACGGGAAATACCGCCGCAGAAATCGTCTATAACCGTGCCGACAGAAACAAGGATTTTATGGGATTATCGACTTGGAAAAATGCTCCGAACGGCAAAATCCTGAAAAGCGATGTCGCGATTGCCAAAAATTATTTGAATGAAAATGAAATTGGAGATTTGAACTTATTGGTCAGTGCCTTTTTGGATTTGGCCGAATTCCAAGCCCGTCGAAACCAATTGATGAATATGAAAGATTGGCTGGAGCGTACCAATAAATTTTTGGAAAGTAATAGTTTGGACGTGCTTCCTAATGCAGGCCTCATTTCCCACGAGCAAGCCATTGAAAAAGCACATCAGGAATACGACCATTTCCGCATTGAGCAAGATAAAAATTACCTGTCGGATTTGGATAGGGAATTGAAGAGAATCGGTAATAAATAAAAGGAAACACTTTTTGAATTACGCACGCAGAGCGTGCGCAATTCAATAAATCATAAATAGAATGGAACTAAAAAAAGAATTTATTGTATTTACCAACGGAACAGCAATTTATTGATGAAGTGAAGAAAGAGATTGAAAAACTGAGCAAGGGAAAATAAGTTTGAAATGAAACTTAGTATTAGAACAGGATTAAGCTTAACCTATTGATTTTTAAATTCACCATAGCTATTTATAAACAAAGCCCGACAAATTTTTCTTGTCGGGCTTTGGTTTTTGTACAAATCACTCTTTAGATAACCATCGTCAATTGAATACGTTTTCTGTCTTCATCAACTTCGGTTACTTTTACTTCAACGTGTTGGTGGAGTTTGACTACTTCGTTAACATCGTTCACAAAACCGGCTTTGAGTTGGGAAATGTGCACCAAGCCACTTTCTTTGATTCCGACGTCGACAAAACAGCCAAAATTGGTGATGTTGTTCACGATTCCTGGTAATATCATTCCGGTTTTCAAATCTTTAATGGATTTGACATTTGGGTCGAATTCAAATATTTTAGCCGATTTTCTCGGGTCTAATCCTGGTTTTTCGAGCTCTTTAAGGATGTCTTTGATACCCAAAATCCCAATTTCGGGTGTTACGTAGTTTTCGGGTTTGATGAGCGCAATTTTTTCTTTGTTGGCAATCAAATCATTCACAGAGATTTTCAAGGCTTTGGCCATTTTTTCTACTATGGCATAAGCTTCGGGGTGCACCGCCGAATTATCTAACGGATTTTTTCCTTCTTTTATTCTGATGAAAGCTGCGCCTTGTTGGAAAGCTTTTTCGCCCAAACGCGGTACTTTTTTGAGTTGTTTTCTATCGTCAAAAGGACCATTTTCAGAACGATATGTCACTATATTTTCGGCCAGCTTTTCTCCAATACCACTCACATAACTCAACAAATGTTTACTTGCCGTGTTAATATTAATCCCCACCGAATTCACACAACGAATTACCGTTGCATCCAATTCTTCTTTGAGTTTGGTTTGGTCCACATCGTGTTGGTATTGACCCACACCAATGGCTTTTGGGTCGATTTTTACCAATTCGGCCAAAGGATCCGACAAGCGACGTCCGATCGACACCGAACCACGAACGGTTACGTCGTAGTTTGGGAATTCTTCACGAGCAATTTTGGAAGCGGAATACACCGAAGCTCCTGCCTCCGAAACAATAAATACTTGAACGGGTTTGGCTTCGCCCTGTTCGCCTGTGGCTCGAGTTTCAAAAGCGATTTTCTTGATGAAGAATTCGGTTTCTCTTGAGGCGGTTCCGTTCCCAATGGATATGGCATCAATATTATAGGCGTTTACCATCGATTTGATTTTTTTCATGGCCATCGCCGTTTCATTTTGTGGCGCGTGCGGATAGATGGTTTCGTTGTAAAGCAAGTCGCCTTTTTCGTCCAAACAAACCACTTTACAACCCGAACGAAATCCTGGGTCGATGGCTAAAATTCGTTTTTCGCCCAAAGGGGGGGCCAATAATAATTGTCCTAAATTATTCGCAAAAACCTGAATGGAATTGGCATCGGCTTTGGCTTTGGCTTCTTGCAAGGTTTCGTTGGCAATGGCAGGTTGCAGCAATCTTTTATAAGAATCCTCAATGGCCAATTGTACGTGTGAGGTGCTTGGACTTTGTCCTTTCAACACCAATTCGTCGATTAGATCATAGGCTTCGTCAATATCTGCTTCGACTTTGAACTTGATGAAACCTTCATTTTCGGCACGCAGCATCGCCAAGAGTCGGTGCGAAGGCGCTTTGGTCAACGGTTCTGACCAATCGAAATATTGGTTGAATTTTTGTGCTTCTTGTTCGTCTTTTTTCGTTTTGACTACTTTGGTGGTGATGGTGGCTTTGCGTTCGTACAAGCGGCGCAGTTGTTTACGAACATAAATATTTTCGTTGATCCATTCGGCTATAATTTCTCTGGCGCCTTGTAAAGCCGCTTCTTCATTGACAATAGCATCGTTTGGGTATTGCGTAGCCAAGAAATCGACATCGTCATTTTTCTGTGCCATTATAATTTTAGCCAAAGGCTCTAGTCCGTTTTCACGAGCAACATCGGCTTTGGTTCTTTTTTTCTTTTTGTACGGCAAATACAAATCCTCCAACTCTTGTAGGTCAAAACTTTGTTGGATTTTTTTATCCAATTCGGGAGTTAATGCGTTTTGCTCTTCGATGGATTTGAGGATGGCTTCTTTTCGTTTCAAGATGGCCTCGTATTCTTTTTGGAGTTTGGCAATTTGTTCGATTTGTATTTCGTCTAGATTGCCGGTGGTGTCTTTTCGATAACGCGAAATGAAAGGTATGGTACAATCTTCCTGTAGTAATTGAACCGTTTTTTGAATGTTTATGGATGCGGTAGCTACCTTTTGGGCGATGAATTGTAGGTTGGTCATTGCAATGTTAATTAAATAATTTTATGTAGTCGTCAAATACGTATATTTTACCTCTTTTGGAACCTGTTATTTCTTTCAAAATTTTCATGGCTATTAGTTCTTCTAGAATTTTGTAAGCTGTTGCGGCTGAAACTCCAGTAATTTCAATTACTTTAAATACATTAAGTGTTGGTTTTTGATATAAAAACGCCATGATACTTAACAAATGATGGCTTCTATTTCCTGTACTTTTAATTTTTTCTTCAATTTCTTTTTTTAATTTTAAAACTACATCAAAGGTTTCAATACCATTTTTGGCTGTCTCAATAATCCCTACTAAAAAAAATTTAAACCATTGTTTTACATCATCTTTAGTTCTCACATTCATTAAATTATCATAGTAGTATTGTCTATTTCTTTCAAAGAAATCAGATAGATACAGAATCGGTTTTTTAAGAATAGTTTTATCAACCAAATAAAGTGTTATTAATAGTCTACCCACTCTTCCATTTCCATCCAAAAAAGGGTGAATGGTTTCAAATTGATAGTGAATAATGGCAATCTTTAGTAAGTCGGGAAAATAAAAAGTTTCATTATGGGCAAATTTTTCTAGGTCACTCATCAATTCAGCGATTGAATTATGAATTGGCGGAATGAAAGTAGCATCGCTAATTGATGCGCCACCAATCCAATTTTGACTTGTTCTAAATGCTCCAGGTTGTTTGTCTTGACCGCGAACTCCCTGTAGTAAAATACGATGAGTTTCTTTGATTAATCGAGTAGAAAAAGGTAGTGTTTCTAATTGTTTAATTGCCGTATTCATGGCTTCTATATAATTTTGAATTTCTTCCCAATCATCCCTTTTTTCAACAAGAATATCTTCTTTGTCTAAAAGCGCTTCTTCAATATTTGTTTGTGTTCCTTCTATTTTACTGCTTTGAGTCGCTTCTTTTAAAACGTGCATACTTATGAACAAATTAATATTTGGAATATATTCAGAATACATATCTAACCTCCCCAATTGTCTGTCGGCTTTTGAAAGTAGTTGTTGGATTTCCATATCATCGAGTAGCCAATGTCTGTTGATAAAAGCAGGTTGAAAGCTTTTATAATACCCTTGATTTTCAAAATGACCTGATTTGTAATTCTTCATTATGGTATGTTTTTAAAACAAATATAATGATTATTTTAATTTTTAACACTTTTTTAAAATAAGAATAATTACTAATTTAAAAAGAAGCAATTTTTTAAATTAAAAATAGTTAGGTTTGATTTCTTAAAAAACTGCATATGGAGATATTCGCCTTTTTTTCAATATTAAATGCAATAGCTTTTGTCTTAACTGGCTATGACAAAATAGTAGCTCAAAAAAATAAAAGAAGAATCCCCGAAACAACACTTTTAGCTTTCGTGTTCTTTGGAGGAACTCTTGGTAGTGGGTTAGCGATGCTTTTGTTCAGACATAAAACAAGTAAAACTAGTTATCTTTTGAAGTTTTGGTTGATTGTGATACTGCAAATTTTGGCCATTTGTTTTGTTGCATTAGACTATAAAATCTAAATAATTCTGTTTGTTGATCACTACAAAACTAGCTTCAGGATAGGCTTTTGCAAATGCTCCTGGAATTTTTGCCTTTCTGTTTTCATTCCATTTGAATTCATAGCCCTTCAAGTTTCCGTTTTCTTCTTCGAGCCAATCCAATTCTTGTTGGTCATACGTACGCCAAAAATAATTGAATACTGTTTTTTGGGTATAATTTTGATTTTTTATTCGCTCTGATGCCAAATAATTTTCCCACAAAGCACCCACATCGGTTCGGGATTCTAAACGAGTAAAATTGCCAATAATACCATTGCGAATTCCATTATCATAAAAATACCAACGGTTGGATTTGGTAATTTCTTTTCGCAGGTTTCTGCTAAAACCAGGTACTTTATAAAGTATAAAAACTTTTGAAAGTAAGTCCAGATAACTCTCGACGGTGTTTTTGGAAATACCCAATTGTCTGGCTAATTCTTGCAAAGAGACTTCCTGTCCTACTTGATAAGCAATTAATTTGAGCAAATCCAAAATTTTGTTGGACTGCTTGATACCCTCAAAAATCAAAATATCTTTCAACAAATAGGAATTGATGATCTCCTTTATGTAATTTATTTTATCATTCCAATCTGGGTATTGTTCGAGTTCGGGATAGGAGCCAAAAAGCAATCGCTCTTCTAATTTTTGAGTGGTTTCTTTGAAGTTTTCATAGTTGGAAAATTCCATCTGAGCCAATGGAAATAAATAAATCGTATTTTTTCTTCCCACCAAAGGTTCACCTAATTTATTTGATAAATCAAAAACTGACGATCCTGTAGCAATAACTTTTATATTGTCAATAGAATCCACAATTAATTTGAGAATCAATCCAATCTCTGGAATATTTTGAGCTTCATCAATTACTAATAATTTGACATTGGCTAAAAGTCGGCTATAATTACGCACCGAACGTTCTTTGAGTAAACTGGCATCGTCAATATCTTCACCATTTAACTGCAAATAATCTGTTTTTGGAATGGATGAAAGATAATTTTTGATGAAAGCAGTTTTCCCCACTCGCCTTGCGCCCAATAAAATCAGTACTTTATTGGGTAAAACTTTTTTGGAAAACAGTATATCTATACCTCTATTTAAAAAAGCCATTTTCTAAAATCTTAAAATTGAAATACAAATATAACACAAAAAACGTTAATTCAGTCAGTGCACTGACTGAATTAACATTAATTCAGTCAATGAGCTGACTGAATTTACATTAGTTTAGTCAATTGAAAAGTATAACAACTAATTTTTTTTGTAGTGAGTTATTGAAGACTACTTGCTTTTTAATATGGAAAAGAGGTTGAATAACAAAATCAGTTTCGAAGTTTGCCCTTACTTTCAAAACAGATTTGTAATAAAAAAGGAATACCCCGATTGGAATATTCCTTTACATAATTTATTCGTAGTAACGTTTACTGTAACGACTCGAAACCTAATTTCAAGCGTACGCGATCTAAAACACCATTGGCGATACCAGCGGCTTTTTCGGCACCTTGTTTCAATAAGGCGTCTACTTCTGCCAGGTTGTTGATGTAATAATTGTAACGTTCTCTTTCGGTTTTAAATTTGTCTACAATCAGTTCAAACAAGGCTTGTTTGGCGTGACCATAACCATAATTTCCTCCCAAATAATTGACTGTCATCGAGGCAATTTGGGCTTCATTGGCCAATAATTTATAAATAGCAAAAGCATTACAAGTATCAGGATTTTTCGGTTCTTCTAGTGGTGTACTATCAGTTTCGATGCTCATAATTTGCTTGCGCAACGCTTTGTCATCCAAGAAAATATTGATGACATTATTGGCCGATTTACTCATTTTTCCGCCATTGGTACCAGGAATCAACATATTGTCTTCTTGGATTTTGGCTTCGGGTAACACAAAGGTTTCTCCCATTTGGTGATTAAATCGAGAAGCAACATCACGAGTGATTTCAAGGTGTTGCAACTGGTCTTTTCCTACAGGTACAAATTCGGCATCATACAATAAAATATCGGCAGCCATCAACATTGGATACGAAAACAACCCAGCATTGACATCGTCTAAACGATCGGATTTGTCTTTGAAAGAATGTGCCAAAGTCAACCGTTGAAAGGGGAAAAAACAACTCAAATACCAAGACAATTCAGCCGTTTGAGGCACATCGGATTGGCGATAAAAAGTAACTCTATTAACATCTAGCCCACACGCCAACCAAGCAGCTGCGGTACTGTAAGTATTGTTTCTTAAGGTTTCGCCATTTTTGATTTGTGTAATCGAATGCAAATCGGCGATAAAAAGGAATGATTCATTTTTTGGATCATTCGATAATGCAATTGCGGGTATAATTGCGCCTAATAAATTACCCAAATGTGGAGTTCCTGTACTCTGTACTCCCGTTAATATTTTTGCCATTGTTGTAGTTTCTGAATCGCAAAGTTCGCAAAGTTTGCCCGCTTTCCTATCATTTTTGGCTAAAATTTTATGGGTAAAGTGTTCAAAAGGCGTTGTTCTTTTTTCAGAAATCCTTTTCAAAAGGCCAGAATTTAGAGATTTTGTATTTTACACTTCGAAAAAAAATCAATAGAGAAGAATTGCTTAGGGATTTTTATGGATTTTTTTCTCTTTTTTAAACCGTATTTCTATAAATTGCAAAAGACAAAAACAAATAGAGCTATGACCGAGATAGACGCAGAGAGAGCCCGATTACTCGAAAGAAAGGACAATAAAGGCTGGAAAAAATGGGGTCCTTATTTAACCGAAAGACAATGGGGAACTGTTAGAGAAGATTATTCTGCCAATGGCGATGCTTGGAATAGTATTACTCACGATATGGCGCGTTCTAAAGCGTATCGATGGGGAGAAGAAGGAATAGGAGGAATTTCAGATAATAAACAGCACATTTGTTTTGCTTTGGCATTTTGGAATCACAATGATAAAATTCTTAAAGAACGATTTTTTGGACTCACCGGAAACGAGTCGAACCACGGAGAAGATGTCAAAGAAATTTATTATTACCAAGACGCTACGCCCACGCATTCTTATCAAAAAATGCTATACAAGTATCCGCAGACGGCATTTCCTTATGAAAAACTAGTCAAAGAATCTAAAAAGCGCAATCGTCAGCAACCAGAATATGAACTTTTGGATACAGGTATTTTTGATAAAGACGCTTACTTTGATATTAGCATTGAATATGCCAAAGCCGATCAGCAGGATATTTTGATTCAAATTACTATCGAAAATCAATCGGATGTGGCTGCACCTATAACGGTTTTACCTACTGTTTGGTTCCGAAATACTTGGTGCTGGGGCTACGACAATTACAAGCACAAGCCTTCTTTGGTGGGTAACGGAAAATCAGTAGTCGAAGTCAATCATCGTTTGGTAGGACATTATACTTTGTATGCAGAAAATGCTGATGAACTGCTTTTTTGTGAAAACGAAACCAATTTTGAACGACTACATCATTCCGAAAATCTAACAAAGTATACCAAAGACGGCATCAACGATTATATTGTCAACAAGAAAAAAGATGCTGTAAATCCTAATAAAATAGGAACGAAAGCTTCGGCTAAATACGAACAACTTATTCCTGCGAAAGGGAAAAAAGTAATCCGATTGCGTTTTACCAATCAAACGCCCAAAGCCCCTTTTGAAGATTTTGATGCCATTTATGCGCAACGTCTGAAGGAAGCCGATTTGTTTTATGATAGTTTGCAAAAAAACATCAAAGAGAAGCATTTGAAATCGGTACAACGTCAAGCCTATGCTGGAATGTTGTGGACAAAACAATGGTATTATTACAATGTTTATGAATGGATCAAAGGCGATCCTTCGATGCCTAAACCCGATGCGAACAGAAGTAAAGGAAGAAATAATGCTTGGAAACATATGTACACCGCCAATATTCTTTCCATGCCCGACAAATGGGAATATCCTTGGTTTGCCGCTTGGGATTTGGCCTTTCATACTTTGCCTTTGGCCCGATTGGATCCTGATTTTGCCAAACGACAATTATCGGTTATTTTGAGAGAATATTATATGCATCCCAACGGACAAATTCCAGCCTACGAGTGGTCGTTCTCGGATGTGAATCCTCCCGTACACGCTTGGGCAACCTGGAAAGTGTATGCCATTGATAAAGAAATGAATGGTGGTAAAGGCGATCGCGTTTTCTTGGAACGTATTTTCCATAAGTTATTGCTCAACTTCACTTGGTGGGTAAACCTGAAAGACGAAGGAGGAAACAATATTTTTGGAGGTGGATTCCTTGGAATGGATAATATTGGGGTTTTTGACCGTTCGGCGGCTTTACCAACAGGTGGTCATTTAGAACAAGCCGACGGAACGGGATGGATGGCCATGTATAGCCTGAATATGTTGCGAATTGCTTGTGAAATTGCAATAGAAAATCCAGTGTATCAAGATATGGCTTCTAAGTTTTTTGAACACTTTTTGCATATCGCTGGTGCTATGCAAGCCATTGGTGGAGACAAATTGAATCTTTGGGACGAAGACGATCAGTTCTATTATGATATGTTGCATAAAGAAAATGGCGAAGCCGAATTGCTTAAAGTGCGTTCGATGGTGGGATTGATTCCGCTTTTTGCTGTTGAAGTTTTAACACCAGAATTACTTGATCAATTGCCAGATTTCAAGCGTAGGGTAGAATGGGTTATTTCAAACCGACCAGATTTGGCGGCCTTAGTTTCAAGTTGGTACAATCCCGGAAAAGGAGAGAGCAAGTTATTGTCTATTCTTCGCGGGCACCGAATGAAGATGATTATGAAACGGATGTTCGATGAATCGGAATTTTTATCAGATTTTGGTGTTCGTTCGTTGTCTAAATTTCATAAAGAACATCCTTATCGATTTACTTATGATGGCGGAACCGTTCAAGTAGATTATACACCTGCCGAAGCTACTGGAGATATGTTTGGAGGAAATTCCAATTGGCGTGGCCCAATTTGGTTCCCAATGAACTATTTGATTCTGGACTCACTCGAGAAGTTTTGCAACTATTACGGAAACGACTACAAAGTAGAGTTTCCAACGCATTCAGGAGTAATGATGAATATAAAAGACGCTGCTGATGGCGTGGCGAATCGTTTACTCTCACTTTTTGTTCCTAATAAAGAGCAATTTATCCCCATGTATGGGCCTTATGAAAAGTTTCAAAAAGACCCCAACTTTAATTCGAATCATTTGTTTTTTGAATATTTTGATGGCGATACCGGAAAAGGATTAGGCGCCAATCATCAAACAGGATGGACGGGACTCATAGCCGAAATCATTCATCATTTGAATAACGATTCGGAACAAATTTAAATGTAGAGTACTATTTCCC
This sequence comes from uncultured Flavobacterium sp., assembly GCA_963509895.1. GTDB lineage: Bacteria > Bacteroidota > Bacteroidia > Flavobacteriales > Flavobacteriaceae > Flavobacterium. The sequence continues at coordinate 578 of CAUPCW010000106.1, read as the reverse complement.
TTCGAGATAGTACTCTTTTTTTACCTTTTAAAATTGAGGCTCGGAATAAATGAACTAAGATTCCGAATCAGTCCTTTTCATTGAATTTAAAACTGAATGATAGACACTGTGGTTAAGCTCTAATCAATAGCGAGACTTTTCCATATACCTTTAGGAATTAGAGTTTGATAACTCAGTAAGTTGTTTTTAAGTAAAGTGGTTTTTTCAGTGTTTTGATGATCTTTGTAGTAAGAATATTCAAAGAAATAGCCCCAAAATTGCACCACAGGTTCGGTATCGGTTTGAATTAATTGAAGTTTGTTGATCTCCAAATTCTTGGCATTTTGATCTAATAACATTTGGAAGGATGCTTGTAAAAGGGCTAATTCTATTTCGCCAACTTTGCCTTTGTTCAACAAACGCTGCAATCTTTTTCTATCTGTAAAAAAAAGACCAGATTTTGACGGAATGGTAGTAGCAAAAAAAAGTGCAATTGAAATGAGACCAACTATACCATTGAAACCATTCCAAGCGGAATCAAAGTAATAAAAAAGAAAAAGAAAAACACCACCAAAAAGCAATGAAAACAAGGGTCCGGC
>CAUPCW010000105.1:0-10411 GCA_963509895.1 uncultured Flavobacterium sp. | reverse complement strand
GTTTAATGAAGAAACCATTCGAGATGCGATTTCGTATGAAATTCAGCGCAATGGTCAAGTGTATTTCATCAATAACCGCATTGAAAATATTAAGGAAATCGCGGGTATGATTCAGCGTTTGGTGCCCAACGCACGAGTAGGCATTGGTCACGGGCAAATGGATGGCAAGAAACTAGAAGAATTGATGTTGGCCTTTATGAACGGTGAATTCGATGTTTTGGTAGCCACCACCATCATCGAAAGCGGATTGGATGTGCCCAATGCGAACACCATTTTCATTAATAATGCGAATAATTTTGGACTCTCGGATTTGCACCAAATGCGCGGACGTGTGGGACGAAGCAACAAAAAAGCCTTTTGTTATTTTATTTGTCCGCCGTATTCTGCTATGACCGAGGAAGCCCGAAAACGCATCCAAGCCTTGGAACAATTTAGTGAGTTGGGTAGCGGTTTCAATATTGCGATGAAGGATTTAGAGATTCGTGGAGCAGGAGATTTACTGGGCGGGGAACAAAGTGGTTTCATCAATGAGATTGGTTTTGATACCTATCAAAAAATTATGAACGAAGCTATTGAGGAACTCAAGGAGAATGAATTCAAAGACCTATATCCAGAAGAGAATAACATCGAAACCAAACAATACGTCAAAGACCTGCAACTCGACACCGATTTTGAGTTGTTGTTTCCAGATGAATACATCAATACCGTTTCGGAGCGATTGCTGTTGTACAACGAACTAGGAGAAGTCAAAAACGAAGAAGAACTGACCGTTTTCATTAACAAACTGATCGATAGATTTGGTCCTTTACCAGCAAGAGCCAATGCCTTGATGAACAGCATTCGCATTAAGTGGATTGCCATCCGCGTGGGTATCGAAAAACTAGTGCTCAAAAAAGGCAAAATGATTGGGTATTTTGTTTCCGACCAACAATCGGATTTTTACCAATCAAATCGCTTCAATAAAGTCTTGGATTTTGTACAAAAGCATCCCAATCTATGCAAAATGAAAGAAAAGCAAACCCCAGCAGGCTTGCGTTTGTTGCTGACTTTCGATAATGCCAAAACCACCCGTAGATGTTTGGAGTTGATGGAATTGTTGGGAGGGGGGTGATAGTTTTTAAAGCTCAATTTCATTTTTTTTTAAACCAATTGGAATATGCTTTAGCCAAAATTAATTGAGTTTTGGCTAAAGTCTAATTCATTTTTTAATAACTTTACTTCACTAAAAATTTAATAATGAATATAGAGCAACATAAAACCAAGATTATCCAAAAACTACAAACCATTCAAGATGATAGCCTTTTGGATGAAATTGATATGGTTTTAAAAGGGAATTATAGTGTTGCTCATACGATTGATGGCAAACCGTTAACCAAAAATCAGTATATAAATCACATTGAATCTATTAGTGCGTCAATTGCTAATGGAGCTAACACTTTTACAACAGAAGAAGTCAAAAACCGTATTTTTTCTATTAAAAAATGATTTTGCTTTGGTCCGAAGAAGCATCCAATTCACTGGCTGCTATTTACTTTTATATCCTTAAAGATAGTCCCCAAAATGCCGAAAAAGTAGTGAGTAAAATTATAGACTTAGCAGAGACTTTAATAAACGAAAATTTTGAATACGCTATTGATCCAATAATCAACAAACAAAAATTTCGTCACATTAGTGTTTGGAGTTACAAAATACTATATGAAAGAACAGCTGATAGTGTCATTATTTTGGATGTTTTTGACGGAAGACAAAACCCCAATAAGTTGGATAAATTTTGAATTCAACTTCATTCAACTTCATTTTGTTGCTGACTTTCGATAATGCCAAAACCACCCGCAGATGTTTGGAGTTGATGGAATTGTTGGGAGGGGAGAAGTAGCTATTAATTAACTAAAATAAAAATGAAAAAAACAAAATCTCTTTTATGTTTGCTATTCGTAAGCGCATCACTTTTTTCTCAATCTAATTTTAAAGAACAAAAAGTTGGACATATTTTTCATATCAGTTTGCCAGAATACATGACTAAAACAATCGGATTAAATAGTTCTGCTTCAATTCAATTTAAGAATACAGTAAAAGATGTTGCAGGATTTGTAATTGAAGATAATAAAGAAGAGTTGCGATTGGCAGAACTAACTTATTCTTCATTGAATGAATTTTATGAGGATTTCATTAAAGATTTTCTTGAAGGAGAAGATAAAAGAGCCATTTCTTCACCAAAAGCAAATAAGATTGGTAAAGTAAGTTTTATTGAATCAGATGCTTCTTATTATGATAAAGAATCTAATCTTGAGATTTACTATCTTGTTGGAATTGCTGAAACAGAGTCGGCATATTATAAGTTTTTATGTTGGACTTCACTAGGAAATAAGGACAAATTCAAAGCTGATTTTCAAAAGAGCTTGTATAGTATTAAGGACTAAGTTTTCCTAAAAAGCATATTCTAAGTAAATAATTGCTAAGTTTTATTATTAATTTGATTCAAAACCTATGCTTCCCCAACAACCCCTTAATTTCGATGAACAAAAGCAATTGTTGCATCTGCTACAAAAACGTTTTGAGCAAAATAGCCATCGCCATCAAGGTATATTGTGGGAGAACGTAGTAGCAAAACTTGAGCAACAATCGTTGAAATTACAATCTCTCCAAGCTATGGAAAATACGGGTGGTGAACCAGATGTGGTGGGGTATGATGAGGTTACTAACGAATATCTTTTTTATGATTGTTCGGTCGAGAGTCCCAAAGGGCGTCGCAGTTGGTGTTATGATGCCAAAGCTTTGGACGAAAGAAAAGAATTCAAACCCGAAAATTCTGCGATAGCAGCGGCTGAAGCGATGGGAGTTACGCTACTAAATGAATCCGAATACCGCTATTTGCAACAATTGGGACCATTCGATACCAAAACTTCTAGTTGGTTGTTGACACCCGCACCGATTCGCGCTTTAGGTGGTGCTTTATTTGGCGATTACCGTTACAAAACGGTTTTTGTTTATCACAACGGCGCATCATCTTATTATGCAGCCAGAGGGTTTAGAGGCAGTTTACGAGTGTAATTATTTCAAATTAATGATTTATGTTTAGAGTCAAAAAAGGCTTTCATTTTAATTAAAATGAAAGCCTTTACTTTTAAGAAATAGTTGTAAAATTAGTTTTTAATAATTCTTTTGGTGATGGTGTTGTTTTCTGTATCTATTTTGATAAAGTAAATTCCTGAAGGGACTGAAGTAATGTCAATTGTGATTTTTTCTTCGGTGTTGGTGAACTCATTTTTGAAAAATATTTTTTGTCCTTTTAAGTCATATAATTCTAATGTTTTTGGTAAAAGGCCGTCCATTTTAATGTTGAAAACACCATTGGTGGGATTCGGATATAGAGCCACTTGATTGATTTCGAAATCTTGTCTTGATAGTGTAAGCCCATTAATTACGAAATCATCTATGACAACCCCTAATTGATTCTCTAAATCATCTGACCAAAATACAATTCTAAAGATTACATTTTTTTCGTTGCTTAATCCACTCAGAGAGGTGGAATAGGTTTTTAGGGTCATGTCTGTACCGGTCCATTGTGCACCCGGGCAATTAGTACAATCATTTGCAGTTCCCGAACTTGCTTTTGTTCTGGAACTATTGTACCAGTTGGTTCCTTTTTGTCCAAGTACTTTCCATGTTTTTCCGAAATCGGTTGTGTATTGTACGAAGAAAATATCCCAATTGGGTTCTAAATCAAAGGCTGCTTTAAAACTAATTTCTGGACTAGAAATCTGGCTTAAATTATAGCATTGCGATACTAAATATGCTTTGGTTTTATTAGGATAATTACCGGTTAAACTTGTTGTATACACACTGTTAGTAGCTGTTGCTAATGCATCATTAGTTCTGATACCTTTGGTCCATAAACTATTGGTGGCTCCATCATTGTAAGTCAACAAGTTGGATGAATTGTTGTTTTCAAAAGTGTTAATTACGCCAGCAGTTCCAAAGTTGTTAATGTATAAAGGAACCGTAGCATGATTGTTATCTGGATTGTTATCGTTTGTAATTATGGTCGAAATATTAAGCAAATAGGCTCCATTTGCTGCTTTAATTTCGGGAAGATCTATGATTTGAGTCGCAGTTGGGATAATTGTTCCAGTCCAATTATAAGAAAGTGGAGTGTCATTATACGTATAATTGACCGTAACTGCTTTTATATCGTTTTTGCCAATATTTTTCACAGCTATTTTTGGAATTATTCCTGTGCAATAGATATCTGTATTGGGGTATTGTACACTTGTAAGTTGAATATCATCTGAAAATGTTTCTATATTGATATTTGATTGCCAAATTCCTCTTCCGTAAGTAGAAGCTATAATTTTGGCATCTACATAATTAAATTCAATATCGGTTACGCTTACATTCGGTAAATTTGTGTCAAAAGGCTCCCATTTTGTCATGGTATCATCTCGATAATATACGCCTAATTTTGTACCAAGATATAAAGGATTAAGCGAGTTTCTGCCTTGATGTTTGATTACATTTTTTCCAACATTTGGTAAACCACTAGAAATAGAAACAAAAGATTTACCTCCATCTTTTGATTGTAATACTTCTCCGTTTGTGTAGGAAGTGGTTAGATAGATGATATTACTATCCGAGCTGTGTACGCAAATTGAGGTGATTGGTTTATTAGCTGTATAAGCTATTTTAAATGTATTTCCTTTGTCGGTACTTTTGTAGAGAGTATACTCGTTTACAACATATATGTTGCTATCATTGCTGGGGTCAATTCCAATTAATTCTATACTGTCTGATCCAAGAGTTGTGTTGCTAACTACCTTCCAATCTTTTCCAGATAATTTATACAATTTGGTATAACCAGAAAATAATTCTCCGGAACGGTTGAATACTAGTGGCGTAATCCAGTTTCCCGTTTCACCCTCTGGAGCAGAAACGGATGAGCTTAAATTTGCTCCAGCTGTATTGCTAATATGCATCACGCCTCCATTTTGAGCAAAACTATAGTAGTTATTGCTATTATTTGGGTCAATGGCGGTATCCATTCCATCTGCACCATGAAAATTATACCATTTGTTATTGTTATATGCAAAACCGCCATTGTCTTGAAGGCCGCCCGTCATTTTGCTAGCGGTTTGTTTTGAAACGGCAATTTTATAAAACTGACTTATTTGTAATCCATCCGTATAATTTTTAAAGTTTACACCACCATCTCCTGAAACATAGATGCCTCCGTCTGTCCCAGCATACAAACTGGAGTTGATAAATTTTAAAAAATGGATGTCGGCATGCGTATACGAATTGGTATTCGGTTCATTCCAAGAGTTAATGACATTAAAGGAATTGCCTCCGTCGATTGATTTCCAGATATTTAAGCAGCCTACATATAGTTCTTCGGGATTACTATCAGAAATCGCTAAAGCTAAATCAGCATAATATTGTTTTGATTCATAAATGTTTTCTGTTTGTGCTGTTTTTGTAAAAGTATCTCCACCGTTTACTGATTTGTAAATCCCTTTAAACTTATCGCCGACACTAGTTAGTATATAGACATAATTCGGATTGGCGGGTGAAACATCTAACAATGACCTTGTTGAGTTTAAATCTGTTGTTATCGTTGTAAAGCTAGATCCTCCATCAGTAGAGCGAAAAAAACCAGTGTTATTTACTGCATAAATGGTATTTGCATTACCTGGTTTGTATCGAAGAGACCCTTTGGCAAAACTTCCAGGGACTACTTGGTACCATGTATCCCCACCATCATTCGTTTTGTATAAACCATCATTTGTGGCACATAATAATATTTTAGGATCGTTTGGATTAATAATAATATCGCCACTTGCATACGAAACTCCCGTAAATGTTAATCCTGTTGTATTCCAAGAAACTCCTCCATCGATAGATTTTAAAACTCCAATGGAGTAGGTTGAGAAGGTATCTTTATCTCCAGTAGCAATATAAATTATTTTTGAATTTGTTGGGTCAATTGCTATTCCGGAAACCCCTATTTGAGGCAAATTATCAGACATTGGTGTCCAGCTCATTCCAGCATCGATTGATTTCCAAATCCCGCCCGATGGCGCGCCAACATAAATTGTGTTTTTATTTGAAGGGTCTACTGCCACAACATCTACACGACCTTGTCCATTTGACCAACTTCCTGTTGGTGTATTGGTATATGGGCCAATAGGTTCCCAAACACTTGTTGGTAAGCTGGTACTTTTGTTAAGTTTTGCTTCTTTTTTTTGTGCCATGGCTTTCCATGTTTCTGCAGGAGTGATCAAAAAGCCTTTTTCATCTGTGTTATTACTCCAATTAAAATCCCAACGCATAAAAGGTTTGTAGCCGCTTCCCTTTTTTGTTTTATCGTGATTTTTCCAATAGTCGTTGAATAATGATCTCAATTCATTGATGCTTTTTTCTTTTGATGTTGAGGTTTTATTGGTATTCGCATTTTCTTCAAGCCAAGGTGCAGCGTCATTATATTGCGAATAGCATAATAATGGAAAAATCAACAATAGCAGCAGGTAGTTTTTTATCATTTTTGTAAGCTTTTTCACAAAAGTAATTTATTTATTCAAGTAATTCCTTAAAAATGAAAAAGTTATTTGTTATTACTTTTTTTGTTGTGAAAGTTTATTGAATTTATTCAAAAATAAGATGTTTTTTGCGCTTGTTGTAATGTAATCATTCGTCTTCATCATCTTAAAATAAGAACATTCATTGGATTGTATTTATTAGGTAGCTGAGAAATTTTGAGATTGATAACGAAAAGTATAAAAATAAGCTATCTTTAAATCATATTCAAAACACTGGGAATTATGAAAAAAGCAATTACATACAGTTTGTTTCTTTGGTCGATTTGCTTGTTTGCCCAAGAAAAAGCAACATTAGGATTAAGCTTGAATCATTTGGCTATTTCGGTAAAAGATGTCAACACAGCAGCGACTTTTTATTCCAAAGTTTTGTATTTGACAGAAATCACCAATCGAACTCAAAAAGAAGGCATTCGCTGGTTTTCCTTAGGAGACGGCAAAGAGTTGCATTTGGTCTCTACGATTAGTTCGCCTGTGACAATCAATAAAGCGGTGCATTTGGCTTTAACAACGCCACATTTTGAGGCTTTGATAAAGCAATTGCAAAAAGAACACATTCCGTATTCCGATTGGCCAGGAGAACCCAACAAAATTACCACCCGTGCTGATGGAATTCAGCAAGTTTATTTTCAGGATCCAGATGGGTATTGGATAGAAGTAAATAGTGTTGCAAGCAAATAATTTAAAATAAAAACGAGCCCATTTTTCCCCTATTTTTGCATTTCTATTTTAGAATACCACACTATATGAGAACATTAGTTATTGGAGATATACACGGCGGTTTGCGTGCCTTGCATCAAGTGTTGGAGCGAGCCAAAGTAACCCCAGCCGATCAATTGATTTTTTTAGGCGATTATGTCGATGGTTGGAGCCAGTCTCCACAAGTCATCGATTTACTTATTCAAATGAAAAACACACATAATATCATCTGTATTAAAGGGAATCACGATGAACTTTTTTTGGACTACCTCGATAGCGGTAAAGACAATCCCTTGTGGTACCAACACGGTGGAGAAGCAACCGTATTGGCTTATGAAAAAGTAGACAAAGCCACCATTCAGCAGCATATCGAATTCTTACATTCTTTAAACAATTATTACCTAGACGAGCAGAATAGATTGTTTATTCACGCGGGTTTTACCAATCTTAATGGAATTCGTTACGAATATTTTCCTCGCTTATTTTATTGGGATCGAACCCTTTGGGAAACGGCTGTTGCCTTAGATAAATCCTTGCCAAAAGACCATTTATTCTATCCCAAACGATTGACCCTTTATAACGAAATTTATATTGGCCACACCCCAGTCACTCGATTAGACCAAACCACGCCCGTACAAATGGCCAATGTTTGGAATGTAGACACCGGTGCCGCCTTCAAAGGACCACTCACGATCATGGACATCGATACCAAAGAATACTGGCAAAGCGAACCCTTGCATCAGTTATATTTCGACGAAAAAGGAAGAAATTAAATCATCAACCCATTTATTTTATGAAAAAAACAGCCCTTTTAGTAGCCCTATTAAGTATTAGTTTTATCCAAGCCCAACAAGCCTTCAAAGGCAAAGGCGATACAAAGTTCAATGTCGGGATGCAGTTTCAAAATGAAGGAACTGGCATCCAGTTTGCTGCTGACTTCGGATTGGGCGAGAATCTTTCCTATGGATTTGTCGGGTCATACGTTCTAGGAGTAGATGAACTTGATGGAGGAGGAGCTCCTGACTTTAAAGATCGCTTTGATGCTCGGTTTCGAATGAATGCTAACTTGAGTAGCGTACTAAAAATTGACGATAAATTCGACCTCTATCCAGGTTTAAGCTTAGGATTAAAGAATTTTGGTGGTCATGTAGGCGTTCGTTATTTCTTCACAGATGGTTTCGGTATGTTTTCTGAAGCAGGGTTTCCCATTGCCAAATACAGCGAAAGTGACCGCAATTTCTATCCATTAAACAACCAGTTTACCTTCACTATTGGGGCATCATTCAACCTGTAGTTTTTAGAAGCAGTAGACATTAGGCTTTTTTGGAAGCAAAGTCCCGCTGTCCTTCCAATCTTTTTATCCCGAAAAAGGGATAAAAAGGATTTTCCCTCCCATCGGGGCTACGGAGTTACATTATTCTTTTTTTTGGAAACAATTAGCCATAAAAAAACCCTTTCAGTTTTTCATACTGAAAGGGTTTTCATTTTTATAAATCGATTACTACAAATCAAATTTAATCCCTTGTGCCAAAGGCAAATTGGTCGTATAATTGATCGTATTGGTTTGGCGACGCATATATACTTTCCAAGCATCAGATCCTGATTCTCTTCCGCCACCAGTTTCTTTTTCTCCACCAAAAGCTCCACCAATTTCTGCTCCCGAAGTACCAATATTTACATTGGCAATGCCACAATCCGATCCCGCTACGGACAAGAAACGTTCTGCTTCACGCAAATTATTGGTCATAATAGCAGAAGACAAACCTTGAGCCACACCATTTTGTATTTCAATCGCATTTTCAACATCGCCACTGTATTTCATCAAATACAATACAGGCGCAAAAGTTTCGTGTTGTACAATTTCGAAGCTATTTTGAGCCTCAGCAATAGCTGGTTTTACATAACAACCGCTCTCATATCCTTCACCCGAAAGTACACCACCTTCAACTAGAATTGTACCGCCTTCGGCTACTACTTTAGTCAACGCTTGGTTATACATTGCAACGGCTTGTGTGTCAATAAGTGGTCCCACGTGGTTTTTTTCATCCAATGGATTTCCAATTCGCAATTGCCCATAAGCAGCCACAATAGCGTCTTTTACTTTGTCATACATACTTTCGTGGATGATTAATCTACGCGTTGAGGTACAACGTTGTCCTGCGGTTCCAACAGCGCCAAAAACAGCTCCAATTACCGTCATTTTGATATCAGCATCAGGAGTCACAATTATCGCATTGTTTCCGCCCAATTCCAAAAGCGATTTTCCTAAACGACCTGCAACCGTTTGTGCTACAATTTTTCCCATTCTAGTAGAACCTGTAGCCGAAATTAAAGGTACACGAGTGTCTTTGGTTAACAATTCACCAATAGTGTAATCGCCGTTAATCAAACAAGAAATTCCTTCTGGTAGGTTGTTTTCTTTTAACACTTCGGCAATAATATTTTGACAAGCTACACCGCAAAGAGGCGTTTTCTCAGAAGGTTTCCAAACACAAACATCGCCACAAATCCAAGCCAAAGCGGTATTCCAAGCCCAAACCGCTACTGGAAAGTTGAAGGCAGAAATAATACCTACTACACCAAGCGAATGGTATTGCTCATACATTCTGTGTCCTGGACGCTCGGAGTGCATTGTCAATCCGTGTAACTGACGAGACAGTCCTACTGCAAAGTCACAAATATCAATCATTTCCTGAACCTCGCCGTAGCCTTCTTGCAACGATTTCCCCATTTCATAAGAAACCAATTTTCCTAAAGCTTCTTTGTTTTTGCGTAATTTTTCTCCGAACTGACGCACAATTTCTCCACGTTGAGGCGCTGGCATCAATCGAAATGTTTTGAAAGCAGCCGTAGCAGTTTGCATCACTTTTTCATAATCCGCAGCTGAACTTGTCGTTACTGAGGCAATTAATTGTCCGTCTACTGGAGAATAACTTTCTAATAATGAACCGCTTGCAAAGTGCTGCGTTCCAGTAGAAGTTCCTTCATTTACTGCTTTAATACCTAGTTGCGCTAGGGCTTCGTTCATTCCGAATTGAGTTGCTATTGTTGTCATTGTAACTTTTTTAGTTAAAATTGTTATATTTTTTCGTAAAGATAGTATTTAGATGCAAATTTCAAAG
>CAUPCW010000104.1:0-10541 GCA_963509895.1 uncultured Flavobacterium sp. | reverse complement strand
TAATAATTTTGATTAATTCTACTCCAGACCGTCTTCTGTCGGCTTGTAACGTAACTTCTTTTTCGTATAATTGTGTTGTACTCATATGGGTTTTTTGTAAAAAAATAAAGTTGTGTTTTTTAAATTTTTTGCAAAAGTACCTTATTTCAATCGATTTCGTAAACTGTTTTGCAATTTTTTTTCATAAAAAAAAGCCACCATGCTTTGATGCGTGATGGCTATTGGATTTATGTTATGTAGTGTTAAATAATTATTCTGAAAATCTCACCATTTCGGTTAATCATTTCAATTCGGATGCTTTGTTGTTCCTCTTTGTTTTTCATAATTTTTGAAACAGTTTCAACATTCGTAGCTTTTACATTGTCAATACTCAAAATGATATTGCCTTGCAATTCATCTGCATATTGTAGGTAACGTTCATTGGTTATGGCTTTGATTTTTACACCATAATCAATCTTGAATTTCTTTTTGTCGGTAGCATCAATATTTTCTACCTCGATTCCTTTGAACTCTGAACTAAAATATTCGTTTTTGCTCAAGGTTACTGTAGTCGATTTGTTTTTACCCTCACGAATGTAGTTGACCACCACTTTGTCATTTGGGCGTTTGGTGTTAATGTATCCTGATAAGTCTGCAAAAGTAGCTATGTTTTGATTGTCAATTTTTACGATGATGTCTCCTTTTTGCAAGCCTGCTTTTTCAGCTCCAGAGTTTTTACTCACTTTATTGATATAAAACCCTTGAGTTTCATTTACACCCAAATCTTTTGAAGTTTTACTGTTCAATTCGCCACCCTCAACACCAAGGATGCCTCGCTGAACGTTTCCAAATTCCATTAAATCTTCGATGATTTTTCTAGCATTATTAGAAGGTACTGCAAAGGAATACCCGGTATAACTTCCTGTTGGAGAAGAAATCATCGTATTGATTCCGATTAATTCTCCTCTAGCATTTACCAGCGCACCACCAGAGTTTCCTGGGTTTACAGCGGCATCCGTTTGAATAAACGACTGTATACCCCTTGCGTCTAAATTTCTAGCTTTGGCAGAAACGATACCAGCGGTTACGGTTGAGTTTAAGTTGTAAGGATTACCAACGGCCAAAACCCATTCACCTACTTTTACAGCATCAGAGTTGGCAAAAACGGTGTAAGGCAATTTTTCATCGGCAGTGATTTTCAACAAAGCGATATCCATTTTTGAATCGGTTCCGATTAATTTAGCAGGATATGTCTTTTTATTGTTCAGTGTGATTTCGATTTCCGAAGCATCTTTGATTACGTGATTATTAGTCACAATATAGCCATCTTCAGAGATGATTACACCCGAACCCGTTCCTACTTGTTCTTGTAATTGTCCTCCACCATAGCCATAGAAATATTCCATGATAGGATTGCTTACCGTTCTACGCGATACATTTTTTACGTGAACTACTGAGTGAACTGCCTTCTCTGCAGCGACTGTAAAATCTAGAGCTTCAGAACTGAGTCCAGCATTTCTAGCATAATTTTCTGAGGCTACTGTTACGATTCCTTTTTTGTCATTAGAAAAATACCCATTGTCTTCAAACAATAGCTTGTAAGCACCCAGAGTGGTAGCACCACTAAGCAACGATACCAAAAATAAGGATGAAAATTTTTTCATAATACAATTTAGTTTTATTAGTTATTTAGTCACAAATTTAATAGATGTCTTTTTGCTAAAAAAGTAGTTTAACGCACTTTAACAGTGTTTAACTTTTCATTATTAATCGTACTTTTGTGCTTTAAAATGAATAAAAAATGCTGCTAGATTTTTATAAGTACCAAGGAACAGGAAATGATTTTGTAATGATCGATAATCGTTCTCTTTTTTTTCCGAAAGAGAATGTTGCGCTAATCGAGCGTTTGTGTGATAGACGATTTGGAATTGGTGCCGATGGTTTGATTTTACTCGAAAATGATAGCGATACGGATTTTCGGATGGTTTACTATAATTCGGATGGGAACGAGAGTTCGATGTGCGGTAATGGAGGCCGTTGTTTGGTGGCTTTTGCCAAACAATTGAACGTTATTGATAGCACAACAACTTTTATTGCTACCGATGGGCTACATCATGCTACTGTTGCTGCAGATGGATTGGTTTCTTTGCAGATGATAGATGTAAAGGAACTCAAAATCACTCCTGAATTTTCTTTTTTGAATACTGGTTCTCCGCATCATGTGCAGATTGTAGATGACCTTGAACATTATAATGTAAAAGAAAATGGTGCTGCTATTCGTTACAGTGATTTGTATGGCAAGGCGGGTAGCAATATCAATTTTGTTTCACAAATAAATGAAGATACGTTTGCAGTTCGAACGTATGAACGTGGTGTAGAAGATGAAACATTGGCTTGTGGTACTGGCGTAACAGCAGTTGCAATTGCGATGCATGCAACGGGAGTAACCTCTTCAAATGCCATTCATTTGAATGTAGAAGGAGGAAAGTTAGAAGTTTCCTTTGATCAAGGAGGAAGTCAGTATACCAATGTATTCTTGAAAGGACCAGCTCAATTCGTCTTCAAAGGTCAAATCGAAATCTAATTATTCTAACATCTTGATGAATACATTAAAAGGAAACACAATTTATTTACGAGCTTTAGAACCCAATGACTTGGAGTTTGTGTATGCTATGGAAAACGACCAAAGCATCTGGGAAGTGAGCAACACCCAAACACCGTACAGTCGCTTTTTGGTTAAGCAGTATTTAGAAAATGCCCAACAGGATATTTACGAAGCCAAACAATTGCGTTTAGCGATATGCAAGGATCAAGATTTTCCAGCTGTTGGACTCATTGATTTGTTTGAATTTGATCCCAAAAATAATAAGGCTGGCTTAGGTATCGTTATTCAAAGTAGTTCAAATCGCAACCAACAGATTGGTTCTGAAGCTTTAGAACTTTTGATTCGATATTCTTTTTATGACTTGAATTTACATCAGCTTTATGCAAATATCAGTGTTGAAAACAGGGCTAGTATTGCTCTTTTTACTAAATTTGGCTTCGAAAAAATTGGAACAAAAAAAGATTGGATTTTAGTAAATGGAACCTATAAAGACGAGGCTATCTTTCAGTTAATTAATCATAAATTTTAAAATTTTATATTTTGAACGTAAAAAAAATCATTTCAATTGGAGCTGTAGTAATTGCCGCTGTATTATTAGTTTACGGTTTCGTATTGATTCGTCAAATCTTTAGTGCCAATACTAAATTCAGTGAGGAAAAAGTATATGTTTATGTTCCTACTGGTTCTGATTATGAAGCAATCAAAAAACTTATTTCGCCTTATGTAGAAGACATGCAACGATTTGAATTGGTAGCCGGAAAAACCAGTTATCCAGAGAACGTTAAGTCAGGTCGATTTTTACTAAAAAATGGTATGAGTAGTTATGATTTAGTAAAAACCATGCGAAGCAATGATCCTGTAAAGTTGGCCTTCAACAATCAAGAACGTATAGAAAATTTAGCGGGTCGTGTGGGATCTCAAATAGAACCAGACAGTTTGTCGTTATTGACTACGTTCAAAGATTCGACTTTTCTTAAAGAAAATGGTTTTACAGAGGATAATGTTTTTGTGATGTTTATTGCCAATACATATGAAGTGTATTGGAACATTACTGCCGAAAAGTTCCGTGATAAAATGATCAAAGAATACCGTTCTTTTTGGAATGAAAAAAGAACGCAACAAGCTGCGCAACAAGGATTGACTCCTGTTACAGCTACGATTTTAGCTTCTATCGTCCACAAAGAATCGGTAAAGAAAGACGAAAGACCTCGTATCGCAGGTGTGTATTTGAACCGTTTGAAGCAAGGCATGCCTTTACAAGCAGATCCTACGGTGATTTTTGCCTTAAAAAAGAAAAGCAATGATTTTGACCAAGTCATAAAACGCGTGTTTTACAATGATTTGTTTTTGAGTTCTCCTTACAATACTTATAAGAACATTGGTTTGCCTCCTGGCCCAATTGCTATGCCTGATATCACAGCACTCGAGGCGGTTTTGACACCTGAAAAGCATAGTTATATTTATTTTTGTGCTAGTGTAGAACGTTTTGGGTACCATGAGTTTGCAGCCACGTTGCCAGAACACAATAGTAATGCTAAAAAGTATTCGGATTGGATCAGCAACCAAGGAGTAAAACGATAGTGATTTCACTTCGGGAGTGGTTTACTCTAAACCTACTTATATTTTGGAGCACTTGTGGTCTTTTGGCACAAGAAGCTCCAAAATCTTTTTTTACCCCATCCGATTCTTTAAACATTAATAGACGTAACGCCGTTATTATTACCGAAACGGTTTTGGGAGGTGCTACTTTGGTAGGACTGAATCAACTTTGGTACGCGGATTATCCCAAATCAAGTTTTCATTTTATTAATGATAATGCCGAGTGGCTGCAAATGGACAAAATGGGGCATTTATATTCTTCCTATCATTTAGGGCGTTTTGGAGCCGAAGCCTTACAGTGGAGTGGTGTTCGAAAACGAGATCAACTCATTTATGGTGCTACTTTAGGTTTTGCCTTTTTGTCCATTGTCGAAATCATGGACGGTTATTCTGCAGAATGGGGAGCTTCATCTGGGGATATTTTGGCCAATGCACTTGGTACAGGACTTTACGTTTCGCAAGAGCTACTTTGGAAGGAACAACGAATTACCCCAAAGTTTTCTTTTCATACTACGTCATTTGCAGCACAAAATCCCAATAAATTAGGCAGTACTTTTTCGGAACAACTACTTAAAGATTATAATGGGCAAACCTATTGGTTGTCGGTCAATATGCATTCTTTTTTCAAAGGATCTAAAATTCCAAAATGGCTCAATTTAGCATTTGGATACGGAGCTGATGGTATGCTCTCCGGAATTGATCCAACAGATCAACGAACTAGACAATTTTATCTTAGTTTCGATGTTGATTTGACGAAAATACCTACTAATTCATCCTTTTTAAAGACCGTTTTTTCGGTTTTTAACACCATAAAAGTGCCTGCTCCAACAGTGTCATATAGTGCTGTCAGGGGTTTTAAGGTACACTCCTTGTACTTTTAACAATTTTTAACTTACTGTTTTACAGCCTCCTTTTTTAAAGTGGTATCTTTGCGCGTAGAAATTTCATAAGGTGACAGCGCGTGAAGAAAAACAATTTATGATAAAGAAATGGTATTTTTTCTTGAGTTTAATCGGTATTGTTACCTTTTTAAGCTTAAGTTTTAAAAACGAAAAAAAGAGCCTCAGTCCGGTGGTTCAATCTGTAGAAAAGGAAACTACAAACTCAGCTTTTCCTTCCAACGAAACGTCTATTGCAGACATTCCCTTTACCAAGAATTTATTTGTAGGCTTCAAAGAAGCCATAGGTCACAAAGAATCTAGAGGTAAATATAAAAAAGTAAATTCTTTTGGTTATTTAGGGAAATATCAATTTGGTGTGCAAACACTTCGAGCGATTGGTGTACAAAACCAACATCATTTTTTAAACAATCCAGCATTACAAGAAAAAGCCTTTATTGCGCTTTTGTCCAAAAACAAATCCTTGTTGCACTCGGTTATCGAGAAACACGAAGGAAGTATTGTAGATGGAGTTTTGGTTACCGAGTCTGGTATTTTGGCCGCTGCACATTTGGCAGGGGCAGGTACAGTGAAGAAATTTTTCAGACACAACGGTAAAAGGTATTACCGTGATGCTTATGGAACGTCATTGCGAAGTTATTTAAAAGCTTTTGGAGGATACGACACCTCAGTTATTGTTGCTAACAGTAACGCAACTGTACATTCGATTTAAGTTTTTTACAAGTATTTTAAAGAAAGCTATGATTCAATTCATAGCTTTTTTTGTATTAAATCACTTTTAAATAATATTTTTTTTAGTTTTAATTAATTGTATGTTAGTTGTTTAGTATTTTTTATTGCTAAAAAAATAGAATTTATTAGGAAAATTGAAAAATAAAAATAAATCTTTGTGCCAGAAAATTAGTAACCTTTTAACAGCGAAGAAAATGTTTGTATTTAAATCATTACCTCAAAGCGATGCATCAGTTGGAACTGGTGTAGCTTTTCTTCGTGGCTTCTCACAATCATAGATAAAACAACATATATGAAAAAGCCCGAAGACATTTAGTTTCGGGCTTTTTTTTGTTTATTCTAGAACCATCAAAAAAATTTCCCGAAACGTATTCAAAAAAAATGCAATGTGCTATTGCTTTGCCTTCTTGGTAAGTTTTTGCGCATTGTTATGAATCATTTTTAAAATAATCATGGGAAATAAACTATCCGGGAAAGACTTAATCAAATTAGGCTTCCCAAAAAATAATGCCATAAATATTGCCTTAGGGCAAATCAACAGATATCGAAAAAAAGAGAAAAAGGAAAGTATTTTAACTGAAGCTGAACAAGTATTGCTACATCCAGAAAAATTTAAAGGAGACGGTACTTGGGGAAAAGTAGCTGAAGGTTTAGTCAATCCCGTTCAAGTAAAATTCAATCAATTGAAAACGACTCGAGCCCCTTTTTCCATCTTTGGAGAAAACGAAATTGACGAACAAGCAAAGTTTCAATTGTACGACGCTTTAAAATTGCCTATTTCGGTAAAAGGGGCTTTAATGCCCGATGCACATTCTGGTTACGGATTGCCAATTGGGGGTGTTTTAGCCACAGATAATGCGGTAATTCCCTATGGTGTAGGTGTAGATATTGGTTGCAGAATGAGCTTATCGATTTTCGATTTGCCTGCGTCTTTTCTTAAAGGGAAAGACCATCAATTGCAAGCCATTTTGAAAGACAATACCAAATTTGGAATGAGTGAAACGCATAAAATTAAATCCGATCACGAAGTCTTTTACCGAGATGAATTCAAAACCATCCCAGTTGTGAAACAGTTGTTAGACAAAGCGTACAAGCAATTGGGTTCATCTGGTGGAGGAAATCACTTTGTGGAATTCGGAATTGTGAAATTAGACAATCCCTTACCTGAATGGAAGTTGGAAGCCAAAGAATACGTGGCAGTTTTATCGCATAGCGGTTCACGCGGCTTGGGTGCCAATATCGCCAAACATTACACGTATTTGGCAAGTAAACAATGTCCGTTACCCAAAAATGTACAGCATTTGGCTTGGTTGGATTTGAATACACACGACGGTCAAGAATATTGGATGGCTATGAATTTAGCAGGCGATTATGCCAAAGCTTGTCATGAAGATATTCACAGAAGATTGGCTAAAGCGCTAGGAAAACGCATTGTGGTAACCATTGAAAATCATCACAATTTTGCTTGGAAAGAAATGGTTGATGGCAAAGAATGTATAGTGCACCGAAAAGGAGCCACGCCAGCTGCTAAAGGACAATTGGGAATTATTCCAGGTTCGATGACAGCGCCAGGATTTATTGTGATGGGTAAAGGGAACGAAGAAAGTTTGCAATCGGCTTCTCACGGAGCGGGACGTTTGTTTTCGAGAGCGAAATGCAAAGCTACTTTTACACAAAGTCAGATTAAAAAAGTTTTGGCTGACAACGATGTTTCTTTAATCGGAGGCAATATTGACGAAGCACCAATGTCGTATAAAAACATTCATACGGTGATGAATTTACAAACTGAATTGGTGGATGTGTTAGGTACTTTTACACCAAAAATTGTTAGAATGGACCGATAAGATGGAAAAGATTATACAAATAACATCAGGAAGAGGACCTGCGGAATGCACTTGGGTTGTGGCGCAAGTGTTGAAAAAAGTGTTTCAAGAAGCGGAAGCTTTAGAAATGAAAGCAACTGTTTTGCAACACGAAGCAGGTTCCGAAAATGGAACAGTAGCTTCGGCAATGGTCCAAATTATTGGAGCAGAAGCTACTGATTTTATGAATGCGTGGGTTGGTACTATTCAATGGATTGGAAAAAGTACGTTTAGAAAATTTCACAAACGCAGCAATTGGTTTATTGGAATTTTTGAAGTAGACACGATTCCATCTCGTGCTTTTTCTGAAAAAGACATTCAGTATCAAGCGATGCGAAGCTCGGGAGCTGGTGGACAACACGTGAATAAAGTAAGTTCGGCCATTCGAGCGACACATGTACCAACGGGAATTAGTGTAGTAAGCATGGATTCACGTTCGCAACATCAGAATAAAAAATTGGCTACGGAGCGTTTGTTGCTTAAACTAAATGAAGCCCAATTGAACCTTTTGAAACAACAATTTCAAAGTCAATGGACGAATCAACTAGCCGTGGAACGTGGGAATCCAATTCGAACGTTTGAAGGTTCTGATTTTAAAAAACTCAAAAAAGAGAAGAAATTTAAAGCTGTACGACAGCAATTAAAAAACGAATTAAAAAATGAAAAATACTGATAAATACTTATTTCAAGCCTTGGATAATTATCCGTATTGGTTGGAAGGAACTTCAGAAGCTTTGGATTATGCCTTGTCTTACGATGAGAAAAATACAACTGCTTTGTGTTTGTATGCGCGAATAGAAGCAGAGCAATTGCAAAACTATGAAGCAGCAAAAAACTATTTTCAAGAAGCACTGGCGATTAATATAGATGCTGTAGCTGTATATCCGTATTATTTAGAAACCTTGCTTTTGAATGAAGATTATGAAGAGGCTTCTAAGTTAATTGATTTTGCCTTAACGATTAAAGGGATTAACAAAATGGCGATTTTATTAAAAAAAGTACAATTGTTAGAACGTCAACACAAGATAAAAGAGGCGATAAAAGTAATGAAGGAAGTAAGATTAGCTTCTTTTGCAAACGATTCTTTCGAAATTGATGAGGTAGCCAATCGGTTGAAAGCCAAAAAGGACTTGCTAAAGCCAAAGAAAAAGCCGAAGAAGAAATCGGATAAAATTGTCAAGAAAAAATGACAGAACCAGCTTTAGAGCTGGTTTTTTTATGATTCACACAGTAAAATCAGATTTCATAACTAAAAACTTGGGCTTTAGAGCATCTTAGATTATGATGCTTTATGCATTTGTTATATTTGATATAGCGTTAATGATTTACTTATGAACACCAATCACTTACTTGTTGCTTTCAGAAATAGAGCTTTAGGAGTCAAAGAAACGACCTCAAACTGGACAAATGAAATAGAATATTTGTACAAAAGAGGAGTAGGAATTGATGAAGCCTTGCATTATTTGTACTTTGAAAAACCATCTATTGAAGAATTTGAGCATTGGGTCAATGAAAAAGAAACTAAATTACTTCCATCAGTTACAGAAGTTGGTAACGTTTTAAATGATGAGGAACTTACTTTTTTTGAAACCAATGGGTATATTATTTTGCCAAATGCGATTTCAAAAGCGGATTGTGCTGCGACTCAACAGGTCATTTGGGAGTTTTTGGGAATGCATCCTGAACAACCCGAAACTTGGTACCAAAGCCATCCCCAACAACGTGGAATGATGGTTAATTTTTTTGACCATCCGTTGTTAGAAAAAAACAGAGCTTCGGCCAGAATCAAGAAAGCTTTCGAACAACTGTATCAGTCTGAAGCTATTTACAAAACCATCGATAAAATAAGTTTTAACCCACCCGTTACGTCAAATTATGTTTTCAAAGGAGATGGTTTGCACTGGGATGTGAGTTTGCAATTGCCCATACCGTTCCGATTGCAAGGTTTGATTTATTTATCAGATTGTGGACCACAAGATGGTGCTTTCCATTGTGTGCCTGGTTTTCATCATCAGATTGCTTCTTGGATGGAGCAGATTCCAGAGGGTGTTCACCCGAGAGCGCACGCTTTAGCAACGCTACAACCTCAGGCGATTTCTGCTACTGCAGGCGATATGGAGATTTGGCATCAAGCCCTGCCACATTGCGCAACTCAAAATTACGGTACTTCGCCACGTATGGTGCAATATCTAAGTTATATTAGTGAATCGCATGTAGAAGCTAAAGAGTGGGTTTAAAATTGTCTATACCTGACAGATTATTAAAACCTGTCAGGTTTGAAATTACAATTATTCCTCTATCAATATCTCCAAAATACTAATCGCAGCCTCACTAATTTTAGTTCCAGGACCAAAAACGGCAACGGCTCCAGCATCAAACAGGAATTGGTAGTCTTGAACTGGTATGACGCCACCCACTACTACCATAATATCTTCGCGGCCGTATTTTTTGAGTTCTTCAATCACTTGTGGGACTAAGGTTTTGTGACCTGCCGCCAAAGAAGAGACACCAAGAACATGTACATCGTTTTCTACGGCTTGTTTGGCTGCCTCTTCTGGAGTTTGAAACAATGGGCCAATGTCCACGTCAAAACCTACATCGGCATAACCTGTGGCTACAACTTTGGCTCCACGGTCGTGTCCATCTTGCCCCATTTTGGCAATCATGATTCGGGGTCTTCTTCCGTCTTGTTTGGCAAAAGCATCGGCTAGTTGCTTGGCTTTCTCAAAACTTTTGTCGTCTTTAATTTCTTTGCTATACACGCCACTAAAGGATTTAATTTGTGCTTTGTAACGTCCAAAAACCGTTTCTAAGGCATCGCTTATTTCGCCAAGGGTTGCTCGGTTTCTTGCGGCTTCTACGGCT
>CAUPCW010000103.1:0-10600 GCA_963509895.1 uncultured Flavobacterium sp. | reverse complement strand
TATCGCAAAAAGGGTAGTTGACGAAAAAGAATTACGTTCTATTATTGAAGATTTATTAGACACTATTTCTATAATTGCTGTAACAGAATCTATTTTAAAAAAAAGCCTCAAATCCAGTCACAAAGATTTTGAAGATGCTATACAAATTATCACAGCACAATCAATAAACACAATGGATTGCATTATCACTAGAGATTTGAAAGATTTTAAATTTTCAGAGATTAGTGTTTTCACTCCAGACGAATTTTTAAATATAATTACCAAATAACACGAGCGAAGCGAATGCATTTAATCGTTACTAAACAATAACTAAAAAATGAATTATTTTTCTTCTGATTTTAAACTAGGCATATTAGGTGGCGGACAATTAGGCAAGATGCTGTTGTTTGACACTCGAAAATTCGACATACAAACTTACGTACTCGATCCTAGCGACGAAGCACCTTGCAAAATCGCTTGTAACCAATTCTTCAAAGGCGATTTGATGGATTTTGATACAGTGTACAACTTTGGAAAACAAGTCGATGTGCTGACTTTCGAAATAGAATTAGTAAATCTAGAAGCCTTAGAAAAATTAGAAAACGAAGGCAAAAAAGTATATCCATCGCCAAAAACCTTGCGTTTGATTCAAAACAAAGGCGTACAAAAGGAATTTTATCTAGAACATACTATTCCAACAGCACCTTTTCAAAAGTTTTCCAATCTTGAAAATCTAAAATCAGAAATCGTTACTCTACAATCTACAATCAAAATGCCTTTTGTATGGAAATGTACTGAATTTGGTTACGACGGAAACGGTGTAAAAGTGGTTCGAAAAGCTTCGGATTTGGATTTGTTACCCAATGTAGAATGTATTGCCGAAACGATGATTCCGTTCAAAAACGAATTGGCCGTTATCGTTTGCCGCAATCCATCGGGCGAAATCAAAACCTATCCTGTGGTCGAAATGGAATTTCATCCCGAAGCCAATCAGGTTGAATATGTAATCTGTCCTGCTAGAATCGACGAAAAAGTAGCCGAAAAAGCTAGAGCTATAGCACTAAATGTTTCGCAACAATTTAACCACGTTGGCCTTTTGGCGGTGGAAATGTTTCAAACCGAAGACGACGACATATTGGTAAATGAAGTGGCGCCTCGTCCGCACAATTCAGGTCACTACAGCATTGAAGCAAGTTATACTTCACAATTCGAAAACCATTTGCGTGCCATTTTGGATTTACCTTTAGGCAATACCGATAGTAAAGTGGCTGGAATTATGGTCAATTTGGTAGGTGCCGAAGGTCATTCTGGCGACGTGGTTTACGAAAACATCGAAACGATTTTAGGTTGGAATGGCGTTACCCCACATATTTATGGTAAAAAACAAACACGTCCTTTCAGAAAAATGGGACACGTGACCATTGCCAATGAAAATATGGCTGAAGCAAGAAGAATTGCAGAGGAGGTAAAGAATACGATAAGAGTGATTTCTAAATAATTAAAAGATGGAATAATTTAAAGATTAAAAAATTGGTAAAACCATAAAGTTCTATCTTTCCAAAATCTTTAAATCATTTAATTTTTAAATCTTTAAATATAAAACAATGAGCAAAGTAGCCGTAATAATGGGCAGTATATCCGATATGCCTGTAATGCAAGACGCCATCGATATCCTAAACGGATTTGATATAGCAGTAGAAGTCGATATTGTTTCAGCGCACAGAACACCAGAAAAATTATTTGATTTTAGCCAAAACGCTCACAAACGTGGTATTTCAGTGATTATTGCAGGAGCTGGTGGAGCCGCGCATTTGCCAGGAATGGTGGCTTCGATGTCGCCGCTTCCAGTAATCGGAGTTCCAGTAAAATCAAGCAATTCTATTGATGGTTGGGATTCTGTATTGTCGATTTTACAAATGCCAGGTGGTGTACCTGTGGCCACTGTGGCCTTAAACGGTGCTAAAAACGCTGGAATTTTGGCTGCCCAAATCATCGGTAGTGCTGATCAATGCGTTTTAGATAAAATCGTCCTTTATAAAGAAGGATTGAAAGATGCCGTAAACAAAGCGGCCGAAGGATTGAAAAAATAGATAACTGACGAACAAATCGGTTATTTTAAATTATTAATCAATAAAAGTTATGGACAGGTCGCGACCTGTCCCTTCGATATATGGAAATTTTAACCTCTACCTTCAAAACGAAATACAATACCGCACCCTTTTCTCAGATAAAATTGGAGGATTACCAACCTGGATTTATCGAGAATATCGCTGCGGCAAAAGCGGAAATTGATGCCATCATCAACAATCCAGAAGCTCCGACCTTCGAAAACACTATCGAAGCTTTGGATTTTTCTGGAAATGCTTTGGACCGTTTATCGTCTATTTTTTTTAATTTGAATTCGGCTGAAACTTGCGAGGAGATACAAAAAATCGCTCAAGAAGTTTCGCCTTTGTTGACCGAATTCAGTAATGACATCACCTTAAACGAAGCCTTATTTCAAAGAATAAAATCGGTTTACGAGCAAAAAAACATCTTGAATTTATCGCCAGAACAAACGACATTACTGGATAAAAAATTCAAAAGTTTTTCTCGAAATGGCGCCTTGCTTTCGGAAGGAGACAAACTAAAATTACGCGAAATCGATACAGAATTGGCTAAACTCAAACTGACTTTCAGTGAAAATGTTTTAGCCGAAACCAACAACTACCAATTGCATTTGACTAATGAAGCCGATTTAAAAGGCTTGCCAGAAGGTGCTATAGAAGCGGCTAGTGCTTTGGCCAAAAGCAAGGATTTGGAGGGGTGGATTTTCACTTTGGATTTCCCAAGTTATATTCCGTTTGTAACCTATGCCGACAATCGTGAATTGCGTGCAGCAATCGCCATCGCTGCTAGCAAAAAAGCCTTTCAAAATAACGAATTCGACAATCAAGCCATTGCCTTGAAAATTGCTAAGTTACGCTTTGAAAGAGCTAATTTATTAGGATATGAAACGCATTCTCATTTTGTTTTGGAAGAAAGAATGGCGCAACATCCTAACAAAGTCAAATCGTTTTTGAATGATTTGTTGACCAAAGCCAAACCCGCAGCCGAAAAAGAATTTGCTGAATTATCGGCTTTCGCCAAAGAATTAGATGGCATTGAACAATTAGAAAAATGGGATGGCGCCTACTATGCTGAAAAATTGAAGCAAAAATTATTCAATTTGGATGACGAAAAGCTAAAACCTTATTTTCAATTAGAAAACGTTTTGAACGGAGCGTTTACCATTGCCAATAAATTATTTGGATTAACCTTCACGGAAATTTTCGACATCGACAAATACCACGAAGAAGTAACCACGTATGAAGTGAAAGATGAATTTGGCGAACTTGTAGCTATTTTCTACGCCGATTTTTTCCCAAGAAAAGGCAAACGAAACGGCGCTTGGATGACTTCTTTCAAATCGCAATACATCAAAGACGGTAGTAACGAAAGACCACACATTTCGAATGTTTGTAATTTCACTAAGCCAACCGCCACAAAACCTTCATTACTAACTTTTAATGAAGTAACGACTTTATTCCACGAATTTGGTCACGGATTACATGGTATGTTGGCCAATACTATCTATCCAAGTTTATCAGGAACCTCAGTGTATTGGGATTTTGTAGAACTACCAAGTCAGGTGATGGAAAACTGGTGTTACGAACCAGAAGCATTGGCATTATTTGCTAAACATTATGAAACGGGTGAAATCATTCCGCAAGAATATGTAGATAAAATCAAAGAAAGCGCCAGTTTCCAAGAAGGAATGGCTACGCTTCGCCAATTGAGTTTTGGTATTTTAGATATGGCCTTTCATAGTAACAATCCAAGCGCGATTACTGACATCAAAGCGTTTGAAAAAACGGCTTTTGAAGGCACCTCCCTATATCCTGATGTAGCCGAAAACTGTATGTCGGTTTCCTTCTCCCATATTTTTGCTGGCGGTTATTCGTCTGGTTATTATAGCTACAAATGGGCAGAGGTTCTCGATGCCGATGCGTTTGCTTACTTTCAAGAAAAAGGTATTTTCAATAAAGAAGTGGCAACAAAATTCAAAGACAACGTACTTTCAAATGGCGGTACCGAATTGCCAATGGAACTCTACAAACGCTTTAGAGGACAAGAACCAAAGGCAGATGCGCTTTTGAAAAGAGCGGGGTTGATATAGATTTCTAGATTGTTAGACTTCTTAGATATTATAGAAACCGAAGTAGAAATACTTCGGTTTTCTTTTAGAATAACTTTACAAAAAACAAATCTTTCTATACATTTGACAAAACAAGAATTAGAATGGATATCAAAGCAATAAAAAAGTACATCAAAGCACACAGCAACCCTAGTTCAAGGAGTAATTCAAATTATGTATATCCAATAGTTACTGAATATTCTCCTAATAAATTTGAATTGGAATGCGAAGGTAGTTCTGGCGATTATAACATAGCAATTGACATCGAAAATAATAACATAAGCACTTCTTGTTCTTGCCCATACAAAAAAACGTATTCTGGTATTTGTAAACACATAATTGCCTCATTAAAGATAATTATAGAAGATTATAATGGTGATATTATTCCAACAATAATTCAAAAAACAGCTTCAACTTTAGCTACAAAAGAGGAAAAAATTTATAGTTTATTTGAAGAACTGCCTATTACAACAGCAAATAAAATCGAAAAGCTCAAAGGCAATCAAGCCAGACTGTTTGACGGTATTATTTCTTCAAACACGATTAACAATTGGACAGTTGCCCCTAGATACCGTGGCTACAATTATGATGATTATAAAATAACGACCGTCTCCCAAACTGAAGTAAGCACACAAACAACGAGTTGGAACGGACACCGACAAGTATTCAAATACAACCCCGAAACCGAAATTTTGGAATTTGAATGTAGTTGCACCAAAGCAAAAAAATCCTGCGAACATATAGGGAAAGCACTACAAGAAATAAAAACGACTTTTGGAGAAAATTTGTTTGCTAAAAACTATATCGAAGAAAAAACAAAAGAAGCCATTGCAAAATACAGTTTCACAATGGAGGATGATTACAATAGTGTTTTTACTTTTAAAATTACTACCAAAGGATTTGAAGCAAAACCAAAAGCAAAAAACATCACAACCGATTCCAGAGATTACTCTAAAATATTCAAAACTGAAGAAATAGAAACCACTATAAATTTGCCTTTTTTAGAAAGCAATGACAATGATTTTGGTTTAGGAATTTGTTTTGAATTTGAACGAAAAAAATTTACCGAACTCTTTCTTTTTCAAGCGAAATACAATAAAGCGAAAACTGATTTTTCTTCCTCGATTACACGAATAAACCACTACAATTTTGAGGATGCCTTGACGATTTATAGTTCAGAGAAAGAGCAAACTTTGATTGTAAAAACAATGCAAATCAACACCGCATTGTCCAAATACAGATCTACAAAAGACGTAAATTATTTAAAAAAAGCCATCGTTTCTAGTCAAAAACTTTTGGAAGTATTGCAAAACAATTTTAGTTATACGTATGACCGTAATAATAACTTGGTTTGCAAAAACTTAACCCCTTGCATCTATGACAACAAAACGATAAAGTTGTTCTTTACAATAAGTGAAACCGCCTATTTTTATACCTTAAAAGCTAAAGTTGCGCTAAACGACAAAAACTATAATTTAGATGCTGCCGCCATACAAATCACTCCTTTATTCATTTTTGCAGATGATGTAATTGTACCCATAAATGACGCTAAACTTTCGGTATATCTCAACCATTTTAGCAATTATGCAGAGATTAATTATCTAAAAAAAGACACACCCAATTTTTTTGAAAAAATAGTAAAACCATTGTCTGAAAAATTCGAAATTCAGACAACAATGTTCAAAAAAAGTAAAGTTAATATTGAAGAAACAACCTTAGAAAAACACGTATACATTACCGATTTTGACGGTCAATATATCGTTTTCAAACCTGCTGTTCAATACCCGAATCAATTAATTCCGGTTTTTTCGAATGAAATGCTTCTGGAAGAATCGAAGAACGACACGGACAAAAAAACGATTGTATTCCAAGAACGAAATCAGTCCTTTGAGGATAATTTTTTAGAAGAATTTAGGGGTTTACATCCTGCATTTGCCGAGCAAGACGAATTCTTTTTCCTCACACCCGAGCAATTGATGGAAAACTTTTGGATGCTACACGCTACCGACAGAATGCATCAGCAGGAAATGAAAGTTTTTGGAGCCAATAACTTAAAATCGTTTAAATTCAATATCAATAAACCCGTTATTAGAGTTGGTTTAAAATCGGATATTGATTGGTTTGACTTGGAAATCGACATTCGTTTTGGTGATCAAAAAGTAGGTTTAAAAGAACTGCAAAAAGCCTTTTTAAAACGAAGCAATTATGTGGCACTTGGCGATGGAACGCTAGGAATTCTACCCGAAGAATGGATGAAAAAATTCTCCAATTATTTTAAAGTTGGAGAAATTAAGAAAGACGGCATCAAACTTTCTAATTATCAGTTTGGAATCATCGATGAATTGTTTGAAGAAATGGAGAAAAAACCTCCGTTTCTAATTGAATTATTAGAAAAAAAGAAACGCTTACAAAACATCTCGAATATAGAAGAAGTCCCGATTCCAAAAGGCATCAAAGCCAAATTAAGAGATTATCAGCATCACGGATTGAACTGGTTGGCCTTCTTGGACAAAAACCAATTGGGTGGTTGCTTGGCCGATGATATGGGATTGGGAAAAACGCTGCAAGCCATTACGTTTTTGCAGTATTTGAAACTAAAAGACAAAAAATGTCAGCCTTCTCTAATCATCGCACCAACCTCTTTGATTTTCAACTGGAAAAACGAAATTGCAAAATTTTGTCCTACGCTAAAAATGCTAGCTTTTGTGGGGCCAAATCGATTGGAAAACAAAGAGGATTTTGCTAAATACGACCTGATAATTTCTACTTATGGTTCATTATTGAACGATGTGGAATTTATGAAAGATTTCAAGTTCAATTATATTATTTTGGACGAAAGTCAGGCAATTAAAAATCCCAATTCTAAACGATACAAAGCCGTTCGCTTATTGAATTCCTACAATCGATTAGTGCTTACCGGAACTCCGATTGAGAACAACACTTTTGATTTATATGCCCAAATGAACTTTATCAATCCGGGGTTATTGGGAAATATGACGCATTTCAAAACTGAATTTTCGGATGCAATTGACAAAGAAAAAAATCACGATGCCTCGCATTTGTTGAGCAAAATGATTGCGCCATTCTTGCTTCGAAGAACCAAAGAGCAGGTTGCCAAAGAACTGCCGGAGAAAACCGAAAGCATTATTTATTGCGAAATGGGGAACGAACAGCGCAAAGTGTATGACAGTTTTAAAAATAAATACCGTGATTATCTCATCAATAAAATAGACGAAAACGGAGTCGAAAATGCCCAAATGTATATTTTGGAAGGATTGACCAAATTGAGACAAATATGCAATTCGCCTGCCTTAATTTCGGATGAGGAAGATTATGGAAACCAATCCGTCAAACTGGATTTATTGATCGAAAACATCAAAGAAAAAACAGGAAATCATAAAATATTAGTGTTTTCGCAATTTGTAAAAATGCTAGGACTCATCAAAACACGATTGGACGAAGAGCAAATTCACTACGAATATCTCGACGGACAAACGACCAATCGAGAAGAAAAAGTGAATAATTTCCAGAACAATAAAGATGTCCGAGTGTTTTTAATTAGCCTGAAAGCGGGAGGAACAGGACTCAATTTAACCGAAGCCGATTATGTTTTCTTGGTCGATCCGTGGTGGAATCCCGCTGTCGAAAACCAAGCCATTGACCGCTGTTACCGCATTGGACAAAAACAAAAAGTAATGGCCTACCGAATGATTTGCAAAGATACTATCGAAGAAAAAATTGCGTTGCTACAAGGCAAAAAGAAAGCTGTTGCCACGAGTATTATCACTGTCGATGAAGAAAAAAAATCATTTGATGTAGATCAGGTGAAGTCATTTTTTAGTTAAATTTCCCTTGTCGATAATTTTCAATTGCCTCCAGCTTTAGCTGGAGGGATAGGAATGAATATAAATTGGCTTTAGCCAAAACAGTATGCTATTTTGGCTAAAGCCATTAAAAATAAGCACAATTTTATTCCTCCAGCTGAAGCTGGAGGCAATTGATGTATTGAAATTAAACATGATGAATAGTTAAATATTTCTTCAAAATCCATCAAACCGCAGCTTAATACTTCGGTTTTTTTTATTTCAAAAACTCTCTAAAATTATCAGTAGTTACAACAGTAAAACTTCCTTTATAATTATCTGAAAAAGTTTTGGATAGTTTTACTTTTTTAGCTTTCCATTTGAATTCATATGCATTAACCTCATCTGCAACGGTTTCTACATAATCTACTTCTTGCTGTTGGGTGGTACGCCAAAAATAAGGTTTCGCCATGCTGTTTTGGTAACTCAATACTTTCATTCGTTCCGAAATTAGGAAGTTTTCCCAAAGTGCTCCTTTATCTTGTCGGAACGCTAAAAAATTAAAATTCCCAATTAGCATATTCCGAACGCCGTTATCATAAAAATATATTTTTCGATTGGCTTTAATTTCATTGCGAACATTGCGACTGAAACTATTCAGCCTAAAAATTACAAAGCTTTTTTCGAGTAAATCAATATAATTGCTAACCGTATTTTTATCGACTCCTACCAACTGAGCAATTTCGTTGTAGCTCACTTCGCTGCCAATTTGCAATGCCAATGCTTGTAGAATTTTCTCTAAAACTTCGGATTTTCGAATACCTGTCAAAGCCAAAATATCTTTGTATAAATAACTTGAAACCAAGTTTTTCAAAATCTCATATTCATTCCCAAAGTTATTAATTACATCTGGATACATTCCGTATAACAATCTCATTTCCAATTGTTGTTGAGCTTTCATATAACCTACATTATTCTCAAACTCTGTCCAAGAAACAGGAAACATTTGAAACTCAAATTTCCTTCCCGTAAGCGGTTCTTGTGTTAGATTGTGAATATCCAAAACAGAAGAGCCACTCACAATAACCTGAACATCTTTAATTTGATCCACAATGATTTTTAGCTTCAAACCAATATTAGGAATGCGTTGTACTTCGTCGATAAAAACATATTTGTATTCGCGTATGATGCTTTTCAATGTTTCAGTATTGGCACCAGATAAAGTATCCATTACCACCGAATCGTCTCCATCCAAAAACAAATACGAAATATCCTTTAACAAAGCATTAATCAAGGTCGTTTTCCCCACCTGACGTGGCCCGACAAGAACAATAGCTTTCCCTTTGTTTAACCTATCCTTTATCCTGTCTAATAAACTCCTCGTAATCATAGCATTAATTTTATTCAAATATAATAAAATAATTTAATACTCACTGATTATTATGTTTTTTAGTGATTACAATCACTGATTATTATTTTTTTAAGTGAATATATTATGCTTTTGAAATAAATAATTGCAACACAAACCCAAAAATTGGAATAGCCTCCACCCAAAACAAAGTATAATAGTGAGAACGTTTTTCATGGGCAAAAGCCAAAAAAAAGGCCGTAACTAGAATAAAAAAAAGAGAAAGTAAACTAAAGTTCCCGTTCCAAAAATCCAACGCTAAAAAAAGAAGCAACAAACCAAAACCTAGTTTCTTAGTTCGCTCCACTCCTATTTGTTGCGGTACGGTTTGCAATAAGGGATCATCGTTTTTTAAATCAACGATTTCAAAAATTAGGATGAGGACAAATACCAAAAGAAACCGCTGCAAACCATAAAGAAGAATATAAACATCTAATGAAAATTTCCCTTCTAAAGCAGGCAAAAAAACAGTAGCCAAAGTCCAACACAAAGACACAATATAGATTTTAATGCCTTTCCAATTCCTAGCATTGCTTCGATTAGGAAAAAAAGGCAAAGTATACAATAAGGTGAGTGCTACAATAAAAAAACCTCCTAATTGCGTCTGGAATCGCAGCTGTAAGCAATAGTAAAGCAATCCCAAAAAAATAAACCCACTAAACCCAACGATTACTTTTAATTCTTTTCGAATTGCATGTTTTCTCCTCCTAATTAAGGACTCATACTTAACAAAATTATAAGCAAAAACAGTCGCTAAAAAAACAAATAATGACAAGGAAAAAGGAGAAGAAAAAAATAACTGTTGTTGAGTAATACAAAACAAAGCCAAACAAGACAAGCCCACGTGTATGCTGCTATTGATGTAAAAACGAAATAATTGTCTGAAAATCTTCATTAAACAAAATTAATCAATTGTAAACAAATCACGGTTTTAGTTGAAAAATCAATAAAAAATACCCAACAAAATACGTCTTGAATTATTAATAATACTTATTTTTGCACCACAAAAAAACAACACCTACTATTTTATTTCAAAAAAAGTCTGATGATTGGATAATCAAAAGTAATCCAAAACATTACACTACAGACCAATTTGTTTTAGAATATAAAAAAAACACTATTTAGTACAAATGAGAACAGATGCTTTTGCTTTAAGACACATTGGTCCAAGAGAGAATGACCTTCAACACATGT
>CAUPCW010000102.1:0-11048 GCA_963509895.1 uncultured Flavobacterium sp. | reverse complement strand
TCACGAAATGATAGCAACCTAGTAAAATAGGGCGATTAGCTCAGCTGGTTCAGAGCACCTCGTTTACACCGAGGGGGTCGGGGGTTCGAACCCCTCATCGCCCACCAAGAAACTCCTTAAGCAATTAAGGAGTTTTTTTTTATGAAAATATTCAGAAGCCGACACTACCCGGCAGCAAAGTTCCCGCTCTCCGCTATATCTTTTGTACAGCTATCGCTGCACAAAAGGATACCACTGCGATCGGGTCTCTAGAAAGCCGTAAGGTTTTCTATTAGGATACAAAAAAAGCGACAACAAAAACAAGATTTGTTGTCGCTTTTTTAATTAAATTACCTTTTGGGTGAAACTATTTTTTTACCACATAGGAAAAAAATAGAATTTATAGTTTTAAAAGAAATGGATAGACGTTTTACTATTCACATAGCTATGCTATATGTGAAATAGTTCTATTTCTATTTATTCTTTAGCTATTTAGTATTAATCTATGATACTAGCCTGCACTGAGGAACGAAGTGTGGTTAAAATTACAAATTACTTAATCAAAGCATTTATTTTATCCCAAAGTGCGCTATCAAAGCCAGAAAGGGCAAAATTAGGATTTGCAGGATCCGAAGCATCACCCATTCGTATCACCACCATATTCTTACTCGGAATCACATAAATACGTTGATCCTCTGCTCCCATGGCGGCATACATATCTGCAGAAGCATTAGGCACCAAGGCGCCTTGATAAACCGTTTGCCCTCCTGGAACCATATATTTCGATTTTCCATTCAACCACCACAAATAACCATAAGAAGGATTAATCGTTTGTGAGGTACTAATACTTTCTTTAAAATAGGCTTCATTAATGATTTGTTCTTCTTTCCATTTACCATTATTAAGGGCCATAAGTCCAAATCTAGCCATACTTCGGGTAGAGCTATGATAAATTTTAAAAATAGTTCCGTTGTTCCAAAATCCCTCCATCCCAATTTTATTTCTCAACTTGCTATTAAAATACGTTTCAAAATCTTGTTGACTAGCAGCAGCCACCACATCCATTAACTTTTGAAACACATTATGATACGACCATCTTGTACCAGCATCTGCCAGGTAGGTCAGGTTTGATTTTATAACAAAGTCTTTCTCATCATTTAATCCTGAACTCATGGTTAGCAAATGCCTCGACGTAATCAGATTTTCTTTATCCAATGTTTCACTCGTCCATCCTGTACCTAAATATTGAGACGCTTTGTTGTTGATGTTAAGTAATCCTTCTTGCTGCGCAATTCCTGTGGTGGTGGCGACTAAAGTCTTACCAGCGCTATTCCATTGCCAAGTAGTCGCTGCTGTGTGTCCGTTAAAGTACTCTTCCATTACAATTCTTCCGTTGACTAGAATCATAAAAGATTTCGAGTGTTTATCGGCTAAAAAATCTTTTAAGGGCTGAACCGCGCTTTGGTTCCAACCCAAACTAGCTATAGACTTTGTTTCCCAGGTTCCCTCTGTATTGGGTGGAAAATAAAAAGCTTCCGTAGTAGGATTTTGTGGAATTTCATCGCTTTTTTCACATCCTATGAACAATATAGCGAGTACTAGTAGTGGTAAGTATTTCATAATGGGTCTTTTGGTTACAAATTATCTTTATACATAGACTCTGTAAATATAAAAAGGTTTAACATTTTTTTTGTTAAAACAATAAAAAGACTAAATGAAACATTTCTTATATAGCTATAAAAAGTTCTCCTAGCAACGCTCACCCTCATGGACTTTAAACTCGCTAAGACGCCGTATTCAAAGAGCTTTCTTTGCGACATTACGAGAAAGTAATAAACGGTATGACACTATTTTGTTTTCATTCTTAGTTCTTTCCAAGAAAAACTTTTATGAATTATTTTCCAAGTCCCTTGATATTTAAGTAAAAGAAAGTAATCGGTATAAATTCGTTGCCTTTCGGGCATCAAAATTTCTACTTTTGCAATGGCAGCATCATTCTCTATGTCAATGAAAAGAATACGACCTATTCGGTTCGTCTTTTCACCTTCTTTGATATTGCTACTATACTCCAGCCCTTTCCAAACTCTCAAGGTATCTTTTGCAACGGAGTACAAGTTAAAATCGGGATGAAAAGCCTTTTTCAACCTTTCTGGTTGACCATTTGCCGTTCCTTCTATATAGTGGATCAAAGTTTCTTCGATCTGATTTATTTCGGATTTGTTATTTGGTGCTTGGGCAAAAGTGGTTCGTTGTAATAGAACCATTACTACTAAAAAAGCAATTTTAGCGTATTTCATGTCTTTACATTTTAAAATTAATTATAGATTTTTTCAAAAAACAAATTCTTAATCCTGTCCGAGTTTATATAAAATCCTGTAATTTTTTGTTGCTTATCTCGAACAAATCGAATACTACCAAAACTTCTAACATTACATAGAAATAAATCCACTTGAATAGGCGAGAAGTCAATCACAGGTTGACTTTTATTACTTGTGAATAAACCTTTTTCATTTTGCGATACGATGTAAGATGCCTTTAATGCTTTATTGTAAAATGTCCCCGTGTAGGTACTCAATTCTGTGGTAGATATATTTAGCGGTTTGTAGATTTCAAAGACATAGTCATCACTTTTCCCAGAGGTATAAATCATTTTCATTTTTCCATCTTCTTTACGAAATTTCACCATTACAACATCATCACTTTCGAGTATCATCTGGAAAACATTTTCTGACAAAGGCAACAATTTACTTTCGCTACTAGTACCAATACTTTGATAGTATAAAGCATCATTTTTTACATATACCCTTCGAGCTGACGCTCTATCATTGTCCCAATAGTAACCACTGTAGCTTTCTAATTGCTGGGGTGACATTTTTATACTTTTAACTTTAGTAAAATCAATGTTTTCTGGTTCTGGAAAATCAATTCCCAACACTTCCTGTGCCATTCTCATAGCAAGACTACCGTTATATCTGATGTTGTTTCCGAGCACAAATGCCGTAACTTTTTGGTTGGGAAATATGAAAATATTACTAGCATAACCTCCCTCTAAACCAAAAGTCCAAATTTTGGGCAGACCCCGCTCTGAGTGCTCATACTGTTGTCCATAAATTAGTCTTCCAGATGTTGGTTGAAAAGTCGTTTTCCCATCATTTAATGTGACTGGAGACCTTAGCTTTTCTATCATCTTTTTACTTCCTACTTTTGGATTCTCAAAATTGAGATACCATCGGCTCATATCCGCTGCAGAAGTATAAAGATTGGTTGTTCCAACAATAGAATAGTTGATCGGATTATATTTAAACCCGTTTTTAGTGTTTTGATACGAAATAGCTATGTTTGGAATAATCTTTTCATGGTCATCACAAAACAAAGTATTGTTCATTTTCAAAGGTTTAAAAATATGTTCTTGAGAATACTCTGCAAGGGTTTGACCTGTAACTTGTTTTACTATTTCAGCTAATAATACAAAACCAGAACTAGTCTGAGAAAACTTGGTCCCTGGCACGTAATCCAATTCTGTTTGTGAGAAAATTAAATCCAAAGCATCTTTTTGTGTAAACACATCCTTCTCTCTCCAACCAGCAATTTCTTTTAAAGACATAAAGTCGTGCAAGCCGCTAGACTGACTTAATAAATGTTTGATGGTAATCGTATGTCCGAAATTATTTAATTGCGGTATGTATTTACGCACATCATCTGCTAATGACAGCTTTCCTTGGTCTTCCAAAAGGAGTATTGAAAAAGCAGTAAATTGCTTAGCCATAGCACCAATTTGAAATTGCGTGTCTTCATTAATTGGGATTTCGTGGTTTAGATCAGCACTCCCAAACCCTTTTAGATAGACAATTTTTCCGTCTTTTAGAAGACCACCCGCCACACCTAATTTATTTGGCATATTGTCCCATTCGGAAAAAATTTTGTCGATTTTTTTAATTGTTGTTTGTGGAATTGAAAATTTGCTTTTTTCGATAAGTTTGATGATTTCAAAAGTCATTTTTGATGCAGAACTGGGGTCTTGCCCGGTTACAAATCGTCCATCGACCACATAAAAACTTTCGCCCAAATTATCAGCATATACAAAATTGCCTTCATTGTTTTTTATGGCTTCATCCATAGCAAAAGGGAACGTTTTGTAATACTCCTCTGCTTTATCCTCAAATTTATCCGCGAAGCCTGTTATTTTTTTGCCACTGTAAAGGGATTTACCATTATCATCTTTTAGATACGCTAAACCTGCAGTACCGTGGCAAATTGCTGAAACAATACCGTTATCGTTGAAAATTTGTCTTGCAAGATTTTGAATGTCAATATTTTCTGCTATTCCAAACATAGCGGCACCACCACCTCCATATAAAATAGCACTATAATTTTGGGGAATAACATCAAGAGGCTTCAAGGTATTTTTGAGTTTATTCATAAAAAAACTGTTATAAAGATATTTTTTATGAATGCTATCCGACGCATTAATATACCCGATTGGAACAGCTCCGCCCTTAGGGCTTACAAAATCTACGGTATAACCTTCCCTGATAAAAATATCATAAGGCACTACCATCTCACCAAAATGGTTGGACGTTTTAATTTTGGATGTTCCGTAGTAATCTTGGTTCGAAACGACAAATAGGATTTTATTTTGTGAAAAAACCAATGTAGGGGACAAGCAAAAACAAGTGCTTATCCAAAAAAATAACCCTAATTTAAAAATTGTTCTGTACATATTTTGCGTTGTTTTAATTTTTAATAATCTGTGCAAATATGTAGCGATAAAAAGGTTTAGAAGTTTTATTTTATGGTTTTGGAGTTCGAGTTTATAAAACCGAACTCATTCTGAAAGCCTCTTTGGTATTCGGTGGGAGTTTGGCCTGTTATTTTTTTAAAGGTTGTAAAAAAAGTTGATTTTGAATTAAAGCCGCACTCATAGCCTAAACCTTCCATTGTATAATTGGTTTTAGTCTGAAGCAAAGATTTTGCTTTTTCAATTCTGAATTCGTTGATAAAAACGTTGAAAGACTTATTTAATTTTTCATTTAGATATTGTGACAATTGGTGCTTGTTGATCTTAACTTCTTTTGCCGTATCATCCAAAGTAAGATTTGGGTTAAGAAAGAGTTCTTTTTCAGCAATAAAAAGTATTTTTTGTTGTATGGCCTCAATTGTTACAGCGTCAAGCTCCTTGTTTTGGTACCTTTCTTTTTCTTGAAAAAAAGTAGATGCGTGCTTATTCTTGAAAACAAAAAGCAAAATAATTAGATAGAGAATGAATGTAAACGATAAAGCTCCAACAATATATGAGGTATATGTTGCTGTAGAATAAGCCAAACAAATAAACGCAACGCCAAAATAGATACTTAATAACCAAACATCCATCTTGGATACGCTCTGTTTCTTTTTGAATTTATAAAAAACAGGCCAAATATATTTTATAGCAATAAGAATATAAACAAACCATTGAATATAGATGCCTTTTACAATCCACTTACTCCAAATCGCTTGGTGTTCAACATATGGATAGGAAAATCCTAAAACGATAGTTCCTATTAAATAAGGAAAAATATGAATAGTCCAACTTATTTTTTCAGTATCCAACTGAGATCTTAGATATAAATAAAGAAAAGGACCAATCAATATACAAGCAGAAAGTCCAATCTGAATAAAAGTGTTTGATAGTTGGGGATTAAAATAGAAAAATACAGACTTAATTATTCTTATACTTAACGTCAAAAGCAAAAATACCAAGAAATAATTTGAAAATTTTCTCTTATTAGCATTAATAGCAAAATAAACTGAAAGTATAAAACCATTAAATGCACCTAATGCACTGAAAAAAAAGAGCATTTGATTGTTCATATATTTTAGATATTGAAATGTTATGAACTAGAGGATTTAAGCATCTAGCGCAACACTTGTATTTACGATTCAAATTTACTAATTTTCGTATAGTATACATTAATTCCTCTTACTATCTTCCTCGGAATTTGTTCTTTATATGATTTTCAATACAACCTCAGCAAAGTATTCTGATGCATAGAAAACATATCGTAGTATGCAGATGTAACTGACTTGGTAGCACTAACAAGAAATTTATTTATTGTATAGAACACTTTGTGGAGCTGGGGTTTTGTTTTATTCCCAACCCAAAGTTTTAATTATTTGGTTTCTGTACTTGGTGGCTATTTGCTTTGGGGTGTTGCGGATGTATTCTTCGGCTAAAGCACTTTTAGATCCTTTTAAATTTTGTAGATAATCGATTCTTCCATCAGGGTCTTTTTCTGTTTTAGTCACATTCTCTAAATCCAATTTTTCAGGTAGATTTGTCCAAATTACGGCATCAAAATCAGTAGTTTGAATCCAGTTTTTTATATTTTCTTTAAACGAAAAATCTATTGGATAAAATTCATCTTTTGATTTATCATAGCATCCAATGCTTTTTCTTCCAGAACCTTCACGAACGGCAAGATTTAAAACTGCTAAATCAAGACTATCAAAACTAGAAACTGAATACAATGTTGGAACTTCTGTTCCGTTTGGCGTGATGACCAATGTTAATCTACCATCTTTAGAAATTCTAGCAAACTCAATGGGTAAAACAGAGCCGTTTTCTTTCCAGCCTATATTGGTATCAAATTTTAATTCTTTGGGTTGCCATATTAAGGAACCCCAACCGAGGATTGCTATTTTCATAATCAAAAAAACAAATAATAAATAAACCCACCTAATGAAAATATAAATCCTAATTTTAAAAACGTAACTTGATTTTCATAATATTCCCAAGTCAATTTTCCAATTTCATCAGTTTCACTTAATACCTGCTCTTCGGTTTTGTAATCTCCGTATAATCTCGATGTTTTTCTAAAATCGTTTAGTCTGTTTTCAGTGAATTTTGCGAAATAGCAAATGGATGTAAGTAATAAAATAAGTGAAATTAACAAAGGTGCTTTTATGAAATAATGCAAGTATTCATTCTTTTTTTGAAACAAAAAGTTTAGTGTGAAACCACATATAGCTGAACTAAAAACAAAGTATAAATTGGCACTTACTCCTAATTGTTCTCTTTGTACTCCTCTCCAATATTTGTAATTTTCATCTTTTAAACATTTTTTTTTCGAGTTCCTGTTCTTTTCAATATCAGCCATATTTTTTAATGTTGTAAATTTTAATTAATCATTTCTTAAATCAATTCATCATCTAAAAACATTCCAGTCTCATATTCTGTTATTTTAAACTATAAAATGTGAAAATCAAAGACACTATTCCTAATAGTATGGATACTATTCCTAAGGTAAATGAAATAATATTTATTTTGTAAGATAATGAAACGGAAGGGTTCGGATGTTCCCAGTTTGAATTAAATACTTTTTCAAAAAAATGAGCTTCACTTATTATTAATTTGTAATCCTCATTTTTATTTATTCCAAGTTGCTTTCTGTAATACTCATTGATTACAATTACTAGCTTTTTAGGGTCAATTTCTCTTGTAGTGTTTTTAGAATTGTAAAAAGTGATAAAATTAGGGTCTATTGTTCTTTTAAATACAACTATACTTTTATTTGTTTTTGGATTTAAAATTTTAATATACCGGTCAAAAGTTTTATCATTTGTCCAAACCCAATTTTCAAGAGCGTCTTCAACGGTTGATGCTTTTATGCTATATTCTTTTAATATCTTCATTTTGATGTTTATGAGTTTATGGAAATTGGACATCAAAACCACTCAGGTTTTGATGTAATCCTTTTATTTTGTTGATGCTTTCGTTTTTATTTTCATTGAAATAATTCAATGATTTGAAGTTATCTGTAATTAAATTACTGACTGTATCTACTATATATCCTGCTTTGAATTGTTTTATTTTGAATCTGCGGTTACACTTTATTTTTATTAATTAATCAACTGTTTTTGATTCTCCTATCGTTCTCACGCTAAAAGCAGTTTGGGATTAAATAAGCATAATCTTGGGATAAACACAAATATATCTGACACAAGATCAACTTAAAATTAAGCCCAGTACCCAAATTGCTTATAGCTGTTAATGGCAGGCTTTTTTTTGTCTCAACCGAATAATGTTGTACTGGATTGTTCAATATTTTTTTTTCGGCTAATCATTAAATTTTCAAATTCAGTATAATTTTCCTTTGATTTGATTATAAATATTTTTGAAATCTGTAATTTATCTTCTTTTAGTTCCGTGAATTTAGAAAGTCCTTTTTTGCTATTCAGAATAATCTCTTTATTGGCATCATAAGTCGGTAAGTCAAAATCTGCGTTAACAGGATTGATAACAGCAATTGGTCTTTGAGTTTCGCAAAATGATTTGGTTGTAAAACGTGAACCTCCATTTAAAGAACTTTGAATTAAAATTAGTCCATTAGAAAGTCCTGCTTGTATTCTGCAAGATTTTACTACTGTGAAAGTATCTTCTTTTTTGTCTGGTGGCATTTCTGAAATCAAAAGTCCACCGCTTTCAACTGTTTTTTCAGCATTTTCAGCAGTCTTTTTGAGAAGCGTTTTTTTATTATTGTAGTTTAATCCACCTGCTAAAATACCAATAACGTTATTGTATATTTTGTCGTTAGATTTAATAGAAAAATTATCAACTCCTTCAGCAAGTCCATTGCAAATTGCCCAATTTGAATTTGAGTAAAAAGCACCAATTCTTTCAGAAATTTTTATAGCATTTAGATTTGGTTCTCTTGTTCCAATAATGCAAACGGTTTTATTGTAAAGTAAATCAAGGTTGCCTTTACAATAAATTACTGACGGCGGGTCTTTTATCTCTTTTAGAAGAAGAGGATAATCATTACTTGTAAATTCAATTATTGTAATATTTTCTTCTCTGCATTTAAAAATAATCTCTTTTGCATTTTCAATTGCATCAAAAATGGAATCATCATCAAAAGGTTTATTATTAGAAAAAGTAATATCTCTTATTTCTTCAATTAAGTTGTTACTTTCAAAAGTATTTTGTGAAACTACTTTTTTTATAAAAGCAGGTCCAATTCCCTTCAAACTTGAAAGAGCAATTATTCCGGTTATTTTGCTGTTATCTTTCATTGTTTTAAAATGTTTTCTATATATCCGCATCCATCGCCCCTAAATTTAGGCAGTAAACAAGAATAAAATTTTGAACCATCTACTTTTTTAATTTTTATCTTTAATAGTTTACCGCATTTAGGACAAACTTTACTTTCAATTGGTAAAATTAAATAGAATAATGAAACAAAGAGTATATTTTTAACGCCTTTATTTCTTAACTGTTGTGATATTTCATTTGCAGTTGCAGAAGACGTGAATTGATCATCAATTACTATAATATTTTTTCCTAGCAATTCAATTCCTTCAACTGTATTTATGTGTTTTGAAATAAAATCTCTTCTCGTTTGATAGTTTGGTTGATTCCTTAAACTTCCTTTCACATCGTTAGACCATTCAAATAATTTTATTTTCTCTAAATCAGTTTCAACAAGTTCAAAAATTTCTTTCATCTTGTTTGGCGGCGTTGTCGTTTTTTTGTCTGAAACGTATGTAAAATAATCCCAATGATATTGTGGAAAACTTACGACTCGTTTTAAATAATTAGTAATTGACTTTGCAAGTAATGAAATGAATTCTTGAGTTCTTTCGGGATTGTCAATTTGATAGTATTTGTCAGCTCTTGCAAATCTATCACATTCGCCATCTTCTTGTCTTGCTAAACATCTAAAAGCAATGAAATTTCCATTGTAATGTCTAGTTAGGAATCGGACCATATTATCCGAAGTTACTCCTTGAAATATGGCTTCTAATGCTAAAAGACTTTTGTTTGGATTCTCTATTATTTGACTTAACTCTTGAAATGTTTTAGCATAATATGTTGCACCCATTTTAATGGGTTTCAACTCTTGTCCAATTCCATCACGTACTTCAACACTTGTAGCTTTATAAAACTTTGTTAAAACTGTTCTTATGTTTAATCTTCGTCCAAGTTCGATGTCAAGCCAACTGTCCCCAACCATAATTAAATTATCCTTGTTTTCAAATAAGGATTTTAATTCTTGGTTTGATTCAATAAATTTTAAAGTTTTTTCAATATTCGGTTTGTCAGTGAGACTTAAAGCTGGAATTTTAAAAATTTCGTTCGAAATTTTGTTAACATAATCGGGATGACTATCAGAAACAATAATTGCAATATGTCCTTTTGCTTGAATTTCTATAATAAATTCTCTTGCACCTTGAATTAAAGGAATGTCGGAAATAATGGTAGGTTCTTTACCATCTTTAAATGGCCTAAACTTTTCGTGAGCCGTGTCAGTTAATGTTCCATCAAGGTCTAAAAGTATTATCATTTCTTACGTTTGGTTATTGAATACTTTGTGTGTGTGTGTGTGTGTTTAAGCTTGCCAATACGTCTTGGGAATACAAGGGCTTGGGATTAAATTAAACCCTATTTTCAGATTAGCCAAATCATCCCAAATACAAAACCAACTTTCGATTAAGCCAAATGCCCAAATCCGTTGTAGCGTTTGAAATCGGTGACATTCGCACAGCCTTAATGACAAATTTATTTGTTTGAAATTAATATAGCTTACGGTTTTCCTCATTCTGTTGAAATAATTTTAAAGTTATTTTAAAATTCCCTTTCTGCGGAT
This sequence comes from uncultured Flavobacterium sp., assembly GCA_963509895.1. Taxonomy (GTDB): domain Bacteria; phylum Bacteroidota; class Bacteroidia; order Flavobacteriales; family Flavobacteriaceae; genus Flavobacterium. Next base: position 444 of record CAUPCW010000102.1, on the reverse strand, counting down.
TTTTTGAGCAAACTGATGGCTAACGTTCTGGCAATACAGCAGGTTTGGGATTAAAAATGCGTAATCTTTCAGTTATGCCAAAATTTCAGCTCCGCAATGCATAATGATGAATCAAAATAATGTTGTGCTTTGCTGCGCGAATGTCTCTGACTTCGCGCCTTCTTAATTGTCTATTGCAATCGTTACAAGTGTCAAAAGTCTCCTGACTTTTTCCGAAAACGTCTTGAAAATGAATTGTTTTGCTAAAATAACACATCCAAAGAGATACAATCAATACAAATTGATTTTTGTAATAGAGTTAGCATTCAATACATCAACAACGGGATTATCAGCTTTTTCTATTTTAAGAAGTCCCGTATCGTTTACATAATTACTGGCACTTGAATAAACATAATGTGATGCCTTTTCAACAATTCCTGCCCGAACAGGATTCAGATGAATATA
>CAUPCW010000101.1:0-11093 GCA_963509895.1 uncultured Flavobacterium sp. | reverse complement strand
TATTAATTGATTGCACAAAAATCAATTGCCTCTCGCTTTAGCGAGAGGATACAATTATAAAAATCTAGAGGCTTTAGCCAAAACTACCATAGATTTTGGCTAAAGCCGCTTACTAAACTAACATTAATGAATGGGCTAAAGCCCATTCCTATTCATTTTTTTGCAAAAAACAGGAATCTTAACTAAGATTTATAAATCCTTAACCCCAATTTGCTTCATTATTTTGCGCGCTTCTTTAAATTCTTGTGGTGTTTTCATCTCAACCAAATCGCGTTTTTTTCCGTTATTGAGTACAATGGCCAAACGTCTTTTTCCAAAAAAGGAATATTCCTTTAGCCCTTTGATTGCACTCACTGGAATTTTTTCTAAAGTCGTATTCTTCACAGTCAAATTATACAACACCACTACCGACACTAACCCCAGAAAAAACCAAACCAATTGCATAAAACCGATACTGCTTATACTAAAAGTCGAGACATTCAGAACGGCGTTAAGTAAATTCAAAATCATCAAAAGCTTCAGCAAAAAATGGTGATTTTTCAATCCGTCTTGAATGACTAGGGTTTGATCTTGGATGTTGTAGTGTAATTTCATTGATATTGATTATTTTATACTTTTTAAAATCCGTAATATTTGATGCTTGCGTCATCTCGAGCTTTATGCTGTTTATTTATTTTCGGGTTCAAGTCTTATTTCAGTATCCTTGACATAGGCTATTAAATTCTTATCAGCATCAAATATTTTCAACTCTTTCATATTACCATTCTCATCGTCTTTTTGAATACTCATACCTCCAGCAACTATTCTGATTTTTATCCCATAATTATGTCCAATATGATTTGAATAAAAGTAAGTATATGTTTTATTACCCTTTTTTATTATTTTTATTTCCCTTAGAAATACATTAGAATGAGAATGTGTAGATATTGTAGTTATAAATTTATTTCTTTTATAAACATTATCGTATTTGTCAAATCTTATTAATCTACCCGTTTTGTCATATTCTTTGTTTTCAGTTATGTTACCCTTACTATCATATTCTGACTCCGTACTTAAATAATATTTGTTAGTATTTTTCTCTTTGTTGTAGAGTTTCGTACATTTTCCAAACTCATTATATACCCGTTTTTGTCGGTTTAACGTATCCCCTTTTAGTACTTGATAATTTTCTATTCTATTTTTTTTCTCATCATATACATAAACTAATTTTCCTATTGTATCTCCTTTTTTATCAATGTCTACTGAAATAAATAATCTATCGGTATCAACCTCAATAACGGAATGTGTTAAGCCTCTTTTTGATTTACTTTCTGATATAGCATTTAAGATATTATCTTCAGTAGTAATAATCTTTTTTAAACTATCAAGATATGTAGTGTGAATTTTTTTATTAATGGTGTCTTTCTTGCTTATTTCATAGGCAGTAGTAGTCCTTTTGTAAAATGGCTTAGATTGACTAATTGCCAAAAATGGAATTAAAATAAATAAAAAATTAATCTTCATTTAAATGATTATGTGGTTAATAACATACAACTAGTTCATATTTCAAACAAACTTTTGCTAATAGCCATTTTTTTGTCTAGAAAAGTAAAAGTTTGTTTCGTTTTATGGCTTCCCAAATATATACAATTTTCACTACAAATCTTTTTATTTCTTTTTGAGTTTGTTGTTTATAGTTTGATGAATTGGTTTCAAAGTCACGTAAATTGGAATTTAAAAAACACACCCCCATCCCCTCTCTAGAGGGGAGCAGTACCCGTAATCATTGGAATTTGCCCTTCGACTGCGCTCAAGGTGACGCTTTTTGGGATTTGGAATTTAAAAATTGGAATTTCCTAGTGCTAACGTTCCTAGCCCTGATGGGAACGGCATCCTGTGGCTCTGGGGTTCAGAGCCACAGATATAGTGGACAGCAGGATTAGCTCCTAAACATTAATCCAAATGCCATCGCAAGCCCACAAAAGCGCGAATGCCTTGGTTGGGTCCGTAAGCATACGTAGGATCGAAGGTAAGCGCATAGGGATTGTCGGGAGTGGGTTGTGCAACGCCGTTGCTATCGAAGGTGACTTGCTTGTCGAAAGGGTCATGGGCACGCGCAATCAAAAAAGGATTGCCGCGATTGGGTGTCCAATTCAGGAGGTTTTTGACGCCGCCAAACAACTCCACGTTGTGGAATTTCTTGTACGTAATTTGGATGTTTTGAATGCTATACGGCAAGGAATACTCGCGACGCGGATCGAGTGACGACAACAAGGGCAAACGCATACTGCCGGTATAACTTCCGGTATAATCCAAACTCAGGAACCAGCTGGGTATTTCGTAGCTCAAAGCCCAAGACAAACTAACTTTTTCGGTAAACAGAGGCACAAAACGACGACCTTCTTGCTCGGTCAACGGATTGAAATAACTGCCACCCAAAGTGCCTTTCACTCCAAACGGACTGACCCAATCCAAGGAAATACTACTGCCGAAAATTCTAGAAAAACCATCGAGATTGGCATAAATGTTTTGGTTGGGATTCGTATCATAGTCGGCAATGATGCGGTTTTTGAAATGAGTGTACCAAGTCGAAGCTTCGAGGGTAAGCACCCCCGCAGTGTTGGTATCGAATTTCTTGAGGTAATTCAGGTTGGCGGTATACGAAGTTTCGGGGTCTAAATCGCCTTTGAGCACCACTTCCCGAGCTCCCGAAAGCGCTTGATGGTCTTCGGTAAACAAATTCACCACTCGGAATCCAGTTCCCAAATTGAGTCGCAAAATATCGGTGGCGGTGGGTTTCCATTTCAGAGCGAGACGAGGCGTGACAATCGAGCCGTGCGCTGGGTGGTAATCGTAACGCGCCCCAAGCAGCAAGCCCGTTTGTCCAGAAAGTTTGATATCGTCTTGGAGAAATCCACTGTAAATAGCCGTTTGAGAGGAAGTGGCCGTGGCGGGCGTGTTGTCGTTATACCAAGTAAAGCGCGCCGCCGCACCGAACAAAAGCGAATGGTTATTGAGCTCTTTGTCCCAAAGGTATTGCCCGAAAGCAATTTTTTGATTCGCCAAAAAAACAGAAGTACCATAGACCGAATTTTGGTCGTGCCCCACCATCGAAAATTGCAGGCTCATTTTTTCATCCAAAGGCAATTGGTACTTGCCTAAGATTTCGTAGCGTGAGGTGTAAATACTTTCTGCATAGACTTGATCGCCGCCGCGAAAGCTGGAATTCCACTGCATTTCGCCACCCCATCGATCTTCATACAGATAGCGAGCAACTAGGCTCATTTCTTTTTTGGAACGGCGTTCAAAATGCCAGCGGCTAAAAAAGGAAACTCTTTTCTGCAAGGCAATATCCGTAAAATTGTCGCCGTTGTTATCAACAGGATGGTCATTGTAAAACGTGCTGAGTCCAAAAAGTGCCTTGGTATTTTTACCAATGTTGGTGCGATAACCCAAATCGAGACTGTTTTCTAGCCAAGAAGTAGTCATCAAGTCGACAGTAAATTGTGGGGCGTTTTGTGGTTTTTTAGTAATGATATTGATCAGTCCTCCTACTGCCTCGCTCCCATACAAACTCGAAGCAGCACCTTTGATGATTTCGATTTTGTCAATCATCGCATTCGGAATCCCAGACAAACCATACACCGTTCCCAAAGCACTCACTATGGGCATTCCATCGATCGTGACCATCGTGTAAGGGCCATCCAACCCATTGATCCGAATATCGCCCGTGTTGCAAACATTGCAATTGTTTTGTGGGCGCAAACCGTTGACGTTTTGCAAGCCTTCAAAAACAGAAGCGGTAGGGTTTTGTTTCAAAAAAGTGGTCGAAATAATTTCTACTGGCACTGGATTTTCTAGGCGACGCACGGCTTTCATCGTACCCGAAACCACAACTTCGTCGAGCAGTTGTTCATTGGTCACCACATTTATTTTTAGTAAATGCTTAAAATCCGCACTGCTGATGGACTGCTGATGGGTTTTGATTCCGATAGCAGTAACGCGAAGCGTGTAGCGTTGTAGCGGCAATTGAGGAATTTCAAAAAAGCCCAAACTATCGGTTTGAGTTTCAAAAGCAGTACCTATAATTTCTACCTGTGCTTGTGGTACGGGTTGATTTTCGGAGATGACTTGTCCGCGCAGGGTGGCTTTTTCTTGTGCCAAAGCAACAGTTAACGAAAAGAAAAACAAACAGCTATATAATAATTTCATTAGAGTAAATAATATTTTAGACAAATCTAAAAAATAATTTTATAATAACTTAAAAAAACGACTCAATAAAATTGAGCCGTCTGCTTAACCAAACATTCAGGATTTACAACAAAGAATAAATTATGATTTTAATGATCTCCACTATTCTCAAAGCCAACAATAGATAGGCGATAAGGAGTATTGGAAACTTTTATTTTTTTGGTGGTTGCACTGTTTTTTGTGCTAAAGATTTGCAATTCGCCTGTAGCAGGAGCTGTTATGTAAACGAAGCGTTGTGTAAACTCCATTTGAGGTTTTTGAGTAGAAGCTTTGTCAGTAGCTGCAATTAGATTCCTCTCAGAAGTAGCAACCGCAAGAGTTGCAAGATCATAAGCAATGAAATTACCCGAGTGCAACAAGATGCCAAGCTTCTTAGTATCGTAGCTCACTTTACACTGCATAATATCTGTGCTTTCAAAAATAGGTTTTACCGTTTTATTCAAGACATTGATGAGATAAGCGCCTTTTGCAGCTGTGTAGCCTACAAAATTTCCTTTAGTTGCTGTTTCTAAAATTGTCCCAAACCATGCTGTTCCAAAACCATCAGGATGAGGAACAAGAAATTGTTGTCCTTTGTTATCTACTACAAGAATCCCACTTGCAGAACCAAAAACGGCATAGTCACCATCTGACGCATTTCCATGAATTCCTTTGGTAGCAATGCTTGATGCAAAAAGCTCTTTTCCTGTTTTATCTATAACTTTAACACGTTCTGGCAAAACTCCAGGGATAGAATTGTCTTTCTCGGTGATAGCGTAACTTCCATTAGAGAAAACGGCCATAGCCCCATGATGTGCTTTTAAGCCAGCATTAATAATTTTCATTTTGGCGCCGTTAGTATGAATTTCTGATTCACTTGCAACAGCTAGTGTACCATCGCCATCATTAAAAGTCAAAATTTCGCCATAATTACTTTTGAAATGGGTCGGTTTTGAAGCCACTCCCGTTAAGGCTCCAAACTTTGGAGTGCCTTTGATATCAACATGATCGCCATGAAACTCAAGACCAGTATCAAAAGTTTCTGTCAAGTCATTTTCTCTGTGAATGATACCCGCAAAACGACCCGACTCGGTGGTGTACAATGCCGACTTAGGAAATTTAGCTTCAAAAGAAGTAGTGGTATTCAAAAAAGGATTGAACAAAGTCAAAGCTTTGCTTGTTTCATCAGAAACTAGAATACGCAAATGTTTGTATTCTGTTAAAGTTTCATCTACTGTTTCAGAACTATCGTCATCTGAACAGGATTGAACAAAAAAGGACAAAGCGACAACAAATAAAAAGCGAAATACATTAATTTTCATTACAATTGATTATTTAAAATAGGTTAAGGTTGATTATTCGACAGTTATATTAAAATCGACTTGAGCATCTGTAGCTCCTCCAGCATTGGTTATACTGCCATTGGCAACATTTGGAGCACTCTTATTGGGACCATGCTTCAGTGTAACCCGAAGTATACCAGTTGCAGCCCCAGTTGTTCTAAAAACAGATTGCAGTCCCAGCGGCTTTCCTTTTGCATCAAAATTTGATTGAGTAGTTGCATAAGTCAACGGATTCAAGCTCCCCGTAGTTTGATAAAACATTTGGTGCTCCAGCGCTTCTTGTACTATCTCGCGCGTGATGTCGATGGCAGGAGTAATAAGCTCATTTTTAAAGGTTATCGCCCCACTATATGTCTTTGCTTTTTCAAAGGAGCTGCTCACAGTTATCACTGGTGCATTAGCCCCTTCTCCATCTAAATCTTTGAATTCTAAAACCACATTCTTTCCGCCGTTTTCAGGGGTAAAAACTAAGCGTACTGTTGTAATAAATTCAACTTCATTTACTGGTTCAATGGGATCATCAGCATGACAAGCTCCCAAAAGAACACTACTTAAAAAAGCAAATGCTTGTCCTAAAAAGCGTTTTGCATTCTTATTCATTTAATTCAGATTTTCGTTAAAAACAGCTGTAGGCGAACTACTTGTTTCAGTTCTTGGAATGGGAAAAGGGTCTTTGCTAGAGAAAAAACCATCTTGCAAGTCCATAAGTTCGTTGGAAGTACACAAACAACTGTCTAATTCTTGACGAATTTCAGTTTCGTTCAGACCTATCCCAATAAAAACCAATTCATTCAGACGGTCTCCGTAGGCCCAAGTCCATCGTTCTTCAATAACCTCTTGAAATTCGGCAAAATTTGAAAACGTCATGCGCTCGCTCAAAGGCATACTCGCCCACCAAACTCCCGCACCTTCGGCTTTAAGAGAACCACCCGCTTGACTCCAATTGATGGCTTGATCCGGTCGAGAAGCCATCCAAAACAATCCTTTACTACGAATGATGCTTTGCGGAAAACGATTGCTCATCCATTCCCAAAAACGATAGGGATGAAAGGGACGCGGATCCCTAAAAACGAAAGACAAAATCCCGTATTCCTCGGTCTCTGGCGTGTGAATGCCTTCTAATTCTTGCATCCAACCCGCTGAAGTTTCAGCTTCTTCAAAATTGAACAAACCGGTATGCAGAATTTCATGGGGCGCTATTTTCCCCATAGTCGAAGGTATGATTCTTGCCACGGGATTCAACTTTTGAATGGAGGCTTTTAGAATTTCCAATTGCTTTTGGGTAACCAAATCGGTTTTGTTCAACACTATCACGTTAGCAAATTCTACCTGATCAACCAATAAATTTACAATGGTTCGATTGTCATTTTCGATATTGGTGGCTTTGATATCTTCCAAGGTTTGGGCAGAGCCAAAGTCTTTGAAAAAGTTATACGCATCAACCACCGTTACCATAGTATCAATATAACTGAAGCGAGACAAATCAATATTTTCATCCTCATTCACAAACGTAAAAGTCTGCGCCACCGGAATAGGTTCACTAATTCCTGTACTTTCGATTAACAAATAATCAAAACGATTTTCTTTGGCTAATTTTTCTACTTCGAGCATTAAATCCTCACGAAGTGTACAACAAATGCAACCGTTGCTCATTTCAACAAGTTTCTCTTCTGTTCGAGAAAGCGTCATTTCATCTTTGATTAAACGAGCATCTACGTTCACCTCACTCATGTCATTGACAATCACAGCAACTTTTAGTCCGTCTTTGTTATGCAAAATATGGTTAAGCAAAGTGGTTTTTCCTGCACCAAGAAAACCTGATAATACCGTAACCGGAAGTTTTTCCATTTTTTTGTTATTGCAATTATGTTGCAAATATATACAAATATTTATTTAACGCAATAATGTTGCAATATAATTTTAGAATAAAAAAAATCCCTTTGCCAAAACATGGAAAAGGGAACTTATAGGTTCTAAGATGAAATACTAAATATCTTCGAAAACCGCCACCGTTAAACCGGATTCTTGATCATAATCAATCTCCAAAGCTCCCGCTTCGAAAGTGATGCTGACATAATCTCCTGAGAATTGTTCGTCTTCTCGTTCTACTTTCATGGCTAGCAATGGTGTTTTGATGTTTTTTACCCATAAAGGAGCTGCTGAAACATCGACTCTTTTTAAGGATAATGTGCCGTTAAATTGTTCGGTGAGTTGTTGTTGTTCTTTTTCAAAATCATAATCAGTCACAATGGAAAATCCAGTATCTTCCTCATTGATTTTGAAAAATAATTTTTGATGGTTCTCAAAATGCAATTCAACGGTATCAATAAATATAAATTGATTATCGGGTTGAACCAGATTAACCCATAAATGATAAAAGACAGCCGTTACTGTTTTTTGTTTACTAGTTTCTTGAAGTAAAGAAAGTTCTTCTGGAGAAAAAAAATAGGTAGCACTCATAACAATAATAGCATTTTAAACGGCTTACATAATCCATTGAAAATGCAAAAGTAGGCTTTCAATTGCTTTAATTAACGTAAAAGTTGTTTTTTTTGATGAGATAAAAAATGTAACATATGACCAACGATTATCCCAATCCCTCCAACGGGAACCAAATAGGTTTCTTGATGCAAGGCAAAATCTAAAAGCATCCCATTAAATACCAAGAACAAAGAAAACAGCAGTGTTAATTTGATATACAATGGCCCCTCACCTTTCAAAATAGAAAAAATCAAAACAGCCGCTATCCCAAAAAAGAAAACATCAATCCAAGGGTTATGCGCAATTCCCAAAGGCAATACCGAAAGCAATGGAAAAACAATACAATGCACCAAACAGATACTAGCACTCGAAATTCCCAAAACGTCTTGAACAATCAAATTTTGCTTCTTCATTTTTTTGTATTTTTGTGAATGGCAAAGATAGCCTCTTTTTTATTTATTGCAACATTGTTGCGTTATTTAATTTTTTTATGAAAACTACCCGTAACACAGCGGCCAAAACAGCCATTGCTTCCCTTTTATCCGAATCAAAAGTAGCACTATCGCATGTTGAAATTCAACATCAGCTAAACGGTCTTTGCGATCGCGTCACTATTTATCGCGTTTTGGATCGCTTAGTAAACGAAGACAGTATTCATAAAGTCGCTACTCCTGAAGGTACCGTAAAATATGCCAGTTGCCATCACGAACATACTCACAACAAGCATCCGCATCAACACAACCATGTGCACTTTCATTGCGAAAAATGCCAATCGGTAAACTGTTTGGATGCTGTAGTCCCTCAATTTGAAATTCCTTCTGCCTATCTGGTGAAAGAAACTAATTTCACCGTAACAGGAATTTGTCCCAATTGCCAATAAACCTCTTATTATTTAGACAAGTCTAAAAAAATATTTAAAGTGAACTTTTTTTGTATATATTTGGGTTTTAAAATACTATACAATTGAGTCATTCCTTAGAAGAAGTCAACCAATCGGTTACTACACAAAATAAAAAATCGAAGTTTAGAAAAATCCTGGCTTTCCTAGGCCCTGCTTATCTCGTAAGTGTAGGCTATATGGATCCTGGCAACTGGGCCACTGATATTGCAGGTGGAAGTCAATTTGGCTATTCCCTATTGTGGGTATTGCTGATGAGTAATCTTATGGCTTTGCTATTACAAAGTTTGAGTGCTCGTTTAGGGATTGTCACCCAACGCGATTTGGCACAAGCCTCACGCGAAACCTATTCGCCTTTTGTGAATTACATTTTATATTTTTTGGCCGAAATTGCGATTGCTGCTTGTGATTTGGCCGAAGTACTCGGAATGGCGATTGGGATTAATTTACTATTTGACATTCCGTTAATAGAAGGTGTTTTGATTACGGTTTTGGATACCTTTTTATTGCTTTTTTTAATCAATAAAGGCATTCGAAAAATGGAAGCTTTTATCATAGTTTTGGTAGCCATCATAGGATTTTCGTTTGTATTCGAAATGTTTTTTGCCCAACCCGAAATGGACAAAGTGATCTTAGGATTGATTCCCTCTATTCCAAATGAAGCTGCGCTTTATATTGCCATTGGAATTATTGGAGCCACCGTTATGCCCCACAATTTGTACTTGCATTCGTCTTTGGTGCAAACCCGAAAATTTGATCGCAGTCCCAAAGGCATCCGTCAAGCCCTAAAATACAATCTAATTGATTCGACGATTGCCCTAAATTTAGCTTTTTTTGTGAATGCCGCTATTTTGATTTTGGCTGCCGCCACCTTCTACAAAAACGGACTATTTGAGGTAGCCGAAATTCAAGATGCCCATAAATTTTTAGCCCCAATTTTAGGTACGAAATGGGCTTCTATCCTATTTGCCGTGGCTTTGATTGCTGCTGGTCAGAGTTCAACAATCACGGGGACTTTAGCAGGTCAAATCGTGATGGAAGGCTATTTGAATTTACGCATTCAGCCTTGGGTACGACGCATTATTACCAGAATAATAGCCATAGTTCCAGCAGTAATTGTAATCTTGATTTATGGCGAAAGTGTCACGGGAAAACTACTTATTTTCAGTCAAGTAATTTTGAGTTTGCAATTGGGATTTGCCATTATTCCGCTCATTCATTTCGTAAGCGACAAAAACAAAATGAATGGTTTCCATATCAATACGATAACAAAAATAGCCGCTTGGATGATTGCTTTGATAATTGTTTCGCTCAACGCTAAATTGGTTTTTGATGAGATTCAAGGCTGGTTAACGGAGTCTCAAAACCCAATGGTGTTGTGGGTAACAGTCGTTCCTCTTGCCATCGGTTTCTTATTTTTACTGCTCTATATTGTTATGAAACCGTTCTTAGCTAAGACAAAATATACCATCCAAAATCATTCACCACATCATATGGCCTTGCAATTCAATGCTACCGAGGCACATCTTCCTCAAAAAATTGCTATTGCTGTCGATTTTTCTTTTGCCGATGAAACTGCCATTAACTACGCCTTTAATATGGGTGGAAAGGAGGCTAAATATACGCTGATTCATGTAGTAGAAACGGTTGGCGCCATGATGTACGGCAAACAAACCGACGATCACGAAACCACCATCGACGAAAAATTGTTATTAGAATACAAGGAAATGTTTCAAGAAAAAGGTTTCCATGTCAAAACCCTACTTGGTTTTGGGAAGCCCAACAAAGTACTTCCAAAATTGGTTAATAAAGGCAAATTCGATTTACTCATTATGGGTACGCATGGCCATACTGGATTTAAAGATTTACTATTAGGAACCACAATCGATCATTTGCGCCATAAGATTTCCATTCCATTAGTATTGATTAATAATGCTAAAAAATAACACTAACACTTAAAAGTCCATTCAGAGTTTTGAACTCTGAATGGGTTGATTAAATCTCCTATTCAAATTTCATAAGATGACCCACTCCGAAGAAAATTACCTAAAAGCCATTTATCATTTGACCGTGCAGCTTGAAGCCGAAGTGCCTACGAACGCCATTGCCGAAATGATGGAAACCAAAGCTTCTTCGGTAACCGATATGCTGAAGAAATTGGC
>CAUPCW010000100.1:0-11183 GCA_963509895.1 uncultured Flavobacterium sp. | reverse complement strand
TAAAAATAAGGCTGCAAATACTGCTAGAGTTTTCTTAATCATTGTTTTAAATTTAGTTTTTTCAAAAATAGCGCGACCTAAAGGCTCAAGCATTACCTAAATATTATATAATCTTTAACATAAAAAACAAACACAGCAAACGAGCCTTTCAAAAATGTATGAATTTCCATTCTATTTTAATACTTGGGAATGTTTATCTTTGCACGAAGTAAAATTGGCATCTATTTATGACTACAACCTCAAGAAGATTCCCCGCAGAATGGGAAAAACAACAAGGAATTCTATTATGTTTTCCGCATAACGGAAAAGACTGGCCTGGAAAATACGAAGCGGTACAATGGGCTTTCGTAGAATTCATCAAAAAAGTAGCCACCTACGAAACTGTTTTTTTGGTAGTTGCCGATGAAAAACTAAAAGAGAAAGTCACTGAATTGCTAACAATGGCTACCGTAAATTTAGACCAGATATCCTTCATCATTCATAAAACCAATAGAAGTTGGATGCGTGATTCTGGTCCAATCATTGTAAAAAATGGCAATCAAAGAGAAGCCTTGAATTTCAATTTTAACGGCTGGGCTAAGTATAAAAACATCAATTTAGACAAACACGTACCGAGTAAAGTCGCTGAACATTTACAGCTTCCCTTAACTCAAGTGACTTACAAAGGAAAACCCGTAATTGTAGAAGGTGGCGCCATAGATGTAAATGGACGTGGCACCTTGTTAACTTCAGAAGAATGCTTGATGCATCCTACGATTCAGGTTCGTAATGAAGGTTTCACCAAAGAAGATTACGAAGCGGTTTTTAAAGAATATTTAGGTATAACCAATGTCATTTGGCTTGGAGATGGCATAGAAGGCGATGACACACACGGACACATCGATGATTTGTGCCGATTTGTAAACGAGGACACTATTGTTACCATTGTAGAAATGGATCCAAATGACAGCAATTACAAACCTTTGCAAGACAACTTAAAACGTTTACAAAATGCTAAACTAGAAAACGGGCAAGCACCTGTAATTGTTACTTTACCTATGCCTAAACGCATTGATTTTGACGGATTGCGTTTGCCAGCGAGTTATGCTAATTTCTTGATTTTAAACCATTGTGTTTTAGTTCCAACTTTCAATGATGCAAATGACAGAGTGGCTTTGAATATTCTTTCAGCATGTTTCCCTGATAGAGAAATCATCGGCATTAGTGCTATTGATTTTATTTGGGGATTTGGAACTTTGCATTGCTTGAGTCAACAAATTCCTGAGTAATACTAAACACTATTTCAATACAGTCCAATCATATTTTTGTCTTATCGAGCGCAGTCGAGATATAACTAGAGTTCTCGACTGCGCTCGAACTGACAAAATGGAATATTTTATATAATTTAGTGATATAAATACAAATTAAAGAACATAAAAAAACGACTGTTAGACAAATCTAACAGTCGTTTTCATTTTAATAATAATTGATTATTTTTCTTTGGTAAAAGGAATCACTTGTCCGTTTCCAGTAATCACCATATCAAATCCTGTTTTTGCCTCATTGAACTTGAATTTTAATCCAGCCGCAGGAGCCTCAAATGTATTTGCTTCACCAGTTACTGGAGCCGCTGTAAAAGAAGGATACCCTGATATTTCAACATTCAAAGCACTATTCTTTTCCTTCAAAGTGATTTTCAAAGGCGCATTGGCCGTAGCATAAACCCCTAAATAATCGTCAAGAATCACATCTTTTTCTAATTTACCAGTAGCAGCAGTCCAAGTATTATTAGCAGTATTTGAATCTGGAAAAACGTGATCTGGATCAATTACAACACTTTCGATTTCTTCGGTAGAATTGTGTTTGAATGACCAATCCTTGTTACGTTGCCAAATCTCAACTGGTAATTTCACTCGGCTTACTTTACCACTTTTAGTTTTAACATCAACAACTATCGGCATCGCCATTTTTTCGAAATTCTCAATAGTAATAATGACTCCTTTTTTTGGATCGTTTTTCACATATTTCACTGAATTTACACCTTGATCCAAACGCCAGTTGTATTGGAACCAACCTCTCCAAAACCAACTCAAATCTTCGCCTGCAACATTCTCCATAGTCCTAAAGAAATCATCAGGAGTAGGGTGTTTGAAAGCCCATCTTTCCACATAGGTTTTAAAAGCCGTATCAAAACGCTCTGGTCCTAAAACTTGCTCTCTTAAAATCACTAAACCTGAACTGGGTTTAAAGTAACATAACACACCAATATTTTTCTCCTTCATATTATCAGGGGAACTCATAATGGTCTCTAGTTTAGGACTCGTCAACATTTCGCTAATTTGATGCAAATCTGATGGTCCTTCCTTGTATTCTCCTTTATTAAAATCAACGCCACTTAATGAATTGATGAACGTGTTAAATCCTTCGTCCATCCAAGCAAATAAGCGTTCGTTAGAACCAACAATCATTGGAAACCAAATGTGTCCAAACTCGTGATCAGTAACGCCCCATAAATCTTTTCCTTTGGATTCCCATCCACAAAAAACAATCCCTGGATATTCCATTCCACCCTCATTTCCTGCAACATTGGTCGCTACTGGATAAGGATATTCTAACCAACGCTTAGAATAATTTTCGATAGAACCTTTTACGTATTCTGTAGAACGTCCCCAAGCCTCATTGCCTGCAGACTCAACTGGATAAGCAGATAACGCTAATGCTTTTTTACCGCTAGGCAAATTCATTCTCGCACCATCTAAGATAAACGCAGGAGAAGAAGCCCAAGACATATCACGCGCATTTCTAATTTGATAATGCCAAGTTTTAGTAGCAGTTGCATTGTTTTTTGCGGCAGCATTTACCTCATCGGCAGAACGAATCACCACCGTTTTATCGCTAACCAAAGCTGCTTTGTATTGTTTGAATTGCTCCGCAGTATATACTTCAGCTGGATTCAACAACTCACCTGAACACACCACCATATGATTGGCTGGAGCAGTGATTTTAATATCAAAATTACCATACTCCAAGTAAAATTCTGAAGCGCCTAAATAAGGATTCGTATTCCATCCGCGTACATCATCATACACACACATACGAGGATACCATTGTGCCATCGTGAATATCTTTCCGTTTTTGGTTTCCAAAACTCCCATACGGTCAGAACCTTCGTTAGGTGCAATAAAAGAAAACTCTATTTTCAATTTCACGCTTCCACCTTTGGCGGCAATAGCTTCAGGAAGAAAAACTTGCATACGAGTATCCGTAACTACAAATTTTACATCGGTAGCCGTTTTAGCTTTCCCTGAAATAGCTTTAACCGATTTGATTTTAAAACCCGCGTCAAAAACCTGCCCTTGTCCTCCATTCCTACTTCCTGTCAAAGGAACTAAAGCCGCTCCTCTAGAATCTTGTTTGAACAAATTTTGCTCTAAATTCAACCACAGAAAACTTAATTTATCTGGGCTGTTATTAGTATAAGTAATTTCATCTGTACCTATAACTTCATTGGTGGCATCATTTAATTTAGCCGTTAACTGATAATCCGCTCGGTTTTGCCAATAAGCTGGTCCCGGTTCACCACTTGCTGAACGCGTAGAAGTACCGTTTTTAGTATAAAAATGCGGCGCAAATGCATCGTGATAATCGTACTTAGAAACTAGTTCTTTTGTTTCAGCTGGAGTAGGTTGCTGACCAAAAACGGAGAGAACTCCAAAAAAAATGCCCAGGCAAGAAAGCCACTTTGTCTTCATAATATCTATAGTTTGTGTTAGTGTAAGCACAAATTAAATGAAAAAATAATTATTTATAACATTACAACTAAAGAAATTAAGATAATTCTTAAGGTTTAATACATTCAGCTTCTCTGTTTATAGGAATATCAATATCTTTACCTTTCATTTATAAAAAAAAGATCGTGACTACAATTTCCATAAATAACGACCAAATAACAGCTCAATTTAAAACACTTGGAGCCGAATTATTTTCTTTAAAAGATAAAAACAACAAGGAATTCATTTGGGAAGGTGATCCTAATTTTTGGGGAAAGCACTCCCCTATTTTGTTCCCAATAGTAGGCTCTTTACAAAACAATACTTTTGAATATAATAGCGTCTCTTATTCACTACCACGTCACGGATTCGCTCGTGAACTGACTTTTGAAGTAATAGCTAAAAAAGAGGACAGCGTTACGTTTTCATTACAGTCCAATGAAGAAACGTTAAAAAAATATCCTTTCTCGTTTGAACTTCAATTAAGCTACACATTAATAGGCACTTCATTGCATTTAGGATACAAAGTCATCAACACATCGGATGCTGTACTTCCGTTCTCCATTGGTGGACATCCAGCCTTTGCTTTGCCAAAAGCATTCGATAGTTACCAATTACAATTTGACGGTTTAGACTCTTTGACTTTTAACTTATTAGAAGAAGGATTGATTTCGGATGAGACTAAAACCATCGAAATCACAAATCAACAATTGAATTTGGAGTATCAGTTATTTGAGAATGATGCTTTGGTGTTCAAAAATATACCTTCAAAATCTGTAACAATTTTAGAAGAAAACCAACCCATACTCAAAGTAGAGTACCTCGATTTTCCAGATCTTGGCGTTTGGACACCCGTAAATGCTCCTTTTATTTGCATTGAGCCCTGGTTTGGTTATTCAGACACTCCAAATAATTCAGGAAAAATATTGGAAAAAGAAGGCATTCAATTGGTAAAGCCAAAATCTTTTTTTGAATCTAATTACACTATAACACTTCTCTAAATTAAATAAAATGCTAACCATCAACTTCTTTCCTTTTCCGGTTTTAGAAACCGAAAGACTCATCTTAAGAAGAGTTTTGCCCTCCGATGTTAAAGAAATGTTCGAATTGCGTTCCAATCCCGAAACTATGAAATATATCCCAAGGCCTTTGGTTACCAACTATGAAGAGACTTTGGCACATATTAAAATGATGGATGATAAAATTGAGAGTAGTGAAGGTATCAACTGGGCCATTACATTAAAAGGTGATGATACGATGCTAGGAGTTATTGGACATTATCGCATCAAACCCGAACATTATAGAGCCGAAGTTGGCTATATGATTTTACCTGAATATAATGGAAAAGGAATTACTACAGAAGCAGTACAATGTGTAGTAGATTATGGTTTTAATACAATGAAATTACATTCTATTGAAGGGGTAATCGATCCTAGAAATGGGGCTTCTGAGAAAATATTGCAAAAATGTGGTTTCGTCAAAGAAGCACATTTTAAAGAAAATGAATACTTTGACGGTAAATTTATTGATGCTGTAGTATATTCAAAACTCAATCCTATTTAGCATTTAATGATAAACCAAAAAAAGCATAAAAAGATTCTCAGTACGTACGCAATGGTTGTAATGTACTGTTTGGGTCTTTTTTTTTCTTTTACAATGCTAATTTTACAAGAATGGCAACATATTCACTACCAAAATCAGCTTAACCAAACTGACAAAATTCAATTGCTTCATTTTACTGCAAAAGAATGGAATGCGAAAGACAACAAAAGAGAGTTTCAGATTAATGGTGTGTACTATGACGTTCATTCTATTAGTCACAAAGGGAATTTGATCGTTGCCAAAGTAGTAAAAGACGAGTTAGAGAATGAAATCAGACTTTTGCTTACACAAGCTTTTCAAAAACAAAAATCTACTCCTACTCACAAGAAAAAAGGGCATTCTCTATCCGTACACGAACCTACTTCAGCTCAATGGAAAATCGAAGATAGTCCCAAATTTTTCGTTGCAAAAAATTCGATAAACAATAAAAAAAACATCTGTAATTGGCTTTTATGCCAAAAACTATTTCGTCCACCCTGCTAGTTTAATTTTAAAATAGATTTTTTTTAAAATTAAACCAAAGCAACTATGAAGAAAACAATCACTTTGTTGACTTGTCTATGCTCTTTTATGGGCTTTTCGCAAGCAACAAAAGACAGCGTGAATGCTGTTGCATTAAACGAGCTAGTGGTTAGTGCTAGACGTTTTGCACAACCTAAAATTAAAATGACACAGCAAATAGAAACGCTGTCCAAAAAACAAATCGAATTTCAAAACTTTCAAACCAGCGCAGATGCACTTGCAAATTCTGGAACATTGGCAGTTCAAAAATCACAACAAGGTGGCGGTAGCCCAATCATTAGAGGATTTGAGTCCAGTAGAATCCTATTACTTGTAGACGGAATCCGAATGAACAACCTCATTTATCGCGCTGGGCATTTGCAAAATAGTATCACCGTTGATAAAAATATGTTAGAAAACATTGATATTCTCTTTGGCCCTTCTTCTACTATTTATGGAAGCGATGCAATGGGTGGCGCTATTTTTCTTCAAACCAAAAATGCCCGTTTACTTGAAGAAAATGACAATAAAAAGTTTTCTGGAACCTTTTTATCTTCTTATAGCACTGTAAACGAAGGCAAATCTGGTCATTTTGATTTTAATTATGCTGGCAATCGGTGGGCGAGCCTAACCTCTTTTTCATATAATGAATTTGGAGATTTAAGAATGGGGAAAAACAAAAATGGTAACAATGCATTCTTTGGAGAACGCCCTTTTTATGTAGAAACTAAAAACGGAATTGACACTCAAGTGGCTAACCCAAATAAATATATCCAAAAATTTTCGGGCTATACGCAATATGATTTGATGCAGAAAGTAGTCTTTAAGCAAAATGAAGTGACAAAACATGCATTGAATATTCAATACTCCACTACAACCGACATTCCAAGGTATGATCGTTTGACAGATACAAATGCTTCAGGAAAACTCAGATCGGCAGTCTGGAACTACGGCCCACAAGACCGATTTTTATCTGCCTATAAACTCGTAAAGAAAGATATTTTTGGTTCTACAACCTTGAATTTGAACGCTAGTCATCAACGCATAGAAGAAAGTAGGATCACCCGAAGCTTTGGCAGTGTCAACCAAACTTCAAGAATAGAAAAAGTAAATGTATACGCTTTGACTTCCGATTTTAAAACTAAAATTGGTAATGGAGATTTGGTATATGGTGCCGACTTTTACTATGATGATTTACAGTCAAAAGGAATTCGTAAAAATATTTTGACAGGTATCGAATCCGTTACAGATTCTCGCTATCCTGATGGAAAAAACAATACACTTAGAGCCGAAGGTTTCGTGTACTATAACAACGAAATTAATCCCTTAACTACTTTCAATACAAGTCTAAGAGGTGGTTACACACAATTGAATAGCGAAGCTGATACTAATTTTTTCAAACTTCCTTACACCACTGTAAAACAAGAAAATTTCACCTACAGCAGCGCCATTGGAATTGCTCATAACCCTAGTAAGAATGTAAAATTAGTCTTCAATTTAGCTTCAGCTTTTCGAGTACCGAATATTGATGATTTGGCTAAAATTTTCGAATCGGTTCCTGGAAGAGTCATTGTTCCTAACCAAAACATAAAACCAGAACAATCCGTAACTGCTGATATGGGCATCACCTTTTGGGAAGGCAAACGCTTTCAATTAGAAAATACCTTCTTTTATACTCGATTGTATGATGCCATTGTAACTTCACCATTTACACTTAACGGTCAAAATACTTTGATTTACGAAGGACAATTAAGTCAAATTTACGCGAATCAAAATCAAGGAAAAGGCGAAATTGTGGGGCTGTCCACTTCACTCAAATGGTATCTGTTCCCAAAATTACTTTTGTATGGTAACTTCAATTATACCAATGGAAGGGTTGAGAATAATTCAGGTCGTTTTCCGTTAGACCATATTGCACCCACTTACGGAAAAGCAGGTTTTAGCTATGAAGTTGATAAATTGATGCTAGATGCTTATGTTTTGTACAATGGAAAAAAAAGAGTACGAGATTATTCTCCAAGCGGGGAAGATAATTTACAATATGCGCCAGCCAATGGTATGCCTGCATGGGAAACCTATAATTTGAAAGGAGCTTATAAATTAATAAACAATCTTACTGTTTTTTCAGGCATAGAAAACCTGTTGGACACCCAATACAGAACCTTCGCTTCTGGAATAAATGCTGGAGGTAGAAATTTTTATTTTGGTGGAAAGTATAGCTTTTAGACTATGGAAATACCAAGTGTTGCTTTTTATACTAAAAAAACCAACACTTGGTTATTATTAATCCATATTCGGCTAAGAATTTTCCCAAAATTAGATTTACCTTTGCCGCAAATTAAACATACATGAAAAAAACAATTGCATTTCTTTTATTATTAGTAGCCACGACAAGTTTTGGTCAAACCTACGTAAAATTTAATGGCGCAACAGCATTAGTTGGTGTGCCTAATATTGGGATTGAAACAAGTATTGGAAAAAAATTGACTTTTAGCTTTGATGTAATGGCTTCGTTCTGGAAATCGTTTGATGGCCATCATCCTATGCAATTTTACACCTTTACACCAGAAGTTCGCTACCACTTTAAAGAGAAATATAAGGGTTGGTATTTTGGTGGCCATGCGGGTCCTGATATCTATAAAATTCAGAAATGGAATTATTGGAATACGAATCAATACGAAAAAGGATTCGGATACCATATAGGAGCTACTATTGGTTACAACTTTAAAATCACAGAGAAAATAAACCTAGATGCTTTTGTTGGTGGTGGTTGGCATCAAGGGTTTTATAAAGGATACTACAATGATGGTACACCTGGACGCTATGAAAAAGCAGAAAAATATAACAAAAGTGGGGAATGGCTTCCTTACAGAGGAGGCGTGATGATAACCTACAAATTGAACTAAAATTTAGTTAACGATCGTAAGTATAGTTCCTCCACTTGTTTTCTTGCCCAGTCCGTTTTTCTTAGGAAGGTCAAACTAGATTTTACACTTGGATTGGTTGTAAAACATTTGATTTTTATCAATTCGCCTAATGTATCGAATCCGTAAAAGGCAACTAATTGTTCTACTATTTTTTGAAGTGTTATTCCGTGCAACGGATCGTTTATCTTTTTATTTTCCATCTTGCAAATTTATAGCATTTTTCAGAAAACAATTGTGCTTTCATTAATTTGTACTTAAATTTGCCAACCTATGCAAAAAACAGTTAACATACTCAATAAAAGAGCACGATTTGATTATGAAATAATCGAAACCTATACTGCAGGAATTGTATTAGCAGGAACCGAAATAAAATCTATTCGTTTAGGTAAAGCTAATATCACCGAAAGCTTCTGCGAGTTTAGTGGTAATGAACTTTTTGCAATTAATACGTATATAGAAGAATATGCATTTGGTAACCAATTTAATCACAAGGCAAGAAGTGAACGTAAATTGTTATTGAATAAAAGGGAATTAAAAACCCTAGCTAGAAGTGTTCAAGCAAAAGGTCTTACCATCGTTCCCTTAAAAATGTTTACCAACGAAAAAGGATTAGCAAAACTTCAAATTGGCCTTTGCAGAGGAAAGAAGAACTATGACAAAAGAGAATCTCTCAAAGAACAAGACACTAAAAGAGATTTAGATAGAATAAAAAAAGCCTATTAATTTTCTAGATTTATTAAGTATAATCGTTATTTTTACCATTAAATCTAAAAAAGATAATGATTATGAAATTGTATTTAACTTCTCTATTTTGTATTTTACTAGTTAGTTGCGGTAGCAATACTGCGATAGTAAATAGTTGGAATGATCCAGAAACTACAATCACACAAGAACAATTTAAAAAAGTATTAGTAGTTGCTTTGGTCAAAGACGAGGCTACCCGAAGAACAACTGAAAACAGAATTGCTTCAGCTAATCCTATTTTTAAAACCTCTTTCCAATATTTAAATGGTACCAATTTGCAATTAACCAATGAGCAAAAACTTAAAATCCTAAAAGATGAAAATTTTGATGGCGTTTTGACAATGCGATTGGTGAGTACCGAGAAAGAAACTAACTATGTGCCAGGAACGAATACTTCTATTTATTATGGAGGTTTTGGAGGAATGTATACTGGAATGTATGGATATGGTTTCGGAAATTGGTACGGAATGTATTCTCCTAATTTTTACACTCCTGGTTACTATCAAGAAACTACCTATTATATGGTTGAAACAAACATTTTCTCTCTAAACAAAAACAAATTAATTTGGACAGGGACAACAAAATCTTCTTATATCTCTGACCTCGGATTAACAGTTGATGAGATCATGAAAACACTTTATAAACAAATGACTAAAGACGGTTCTGTTGCCAAAAAATAGCATTTGAACAAACATTAAAAAAAGGGTTTGAAATAATTTTCAAACCCTTTTTTTATTTAATTTTTATCTTCCAACAAAGGAACAAACCGAAACTCTCCAAACTCGTGTT
Organism: uncultured Flavobacterium sp.; assembly: GCA_963509895.1. Classification (GTDB taxonomy): domain Bacteria; phylum Bacteroidota; class Bacteroidia; order Flavobacteriales; family Flavobacteriaceae; genus Flavobacterium. The sequence continues at coordinate 871 of CAUPCW010000100.1, read as the reverse complement.
TTTCAAACTGAGTGGCATTTTTTCGGATTAACATGGTCATTATCTGTACATCCTCACCTAAAGGTATAACGAGCTTACCTCCTATTTTTAATTGAGCCATTAAAGGTTTTGGAATTATAGGCGCGCCAGCTGTTACAATTATACTATCAAAAGGCGCATGTAATGGCAATCCTTTATAGCCATCGCCAAACGACAAATGCTTGGGTCGTAATCCAAGTTTTGGAAACAAAACTGAAGTCTTTTTAAACAATTCATTCTGACGTTCTACACTATAGACCTTGGCTCCCATAGCGCACAAAACAGCGGTTTGATAGCCAGATCCTGTACCGATTTCGAGAATTTTATCTTCTTTTTTAACCTCCAATAATTGGGATTGAAAAGCAACCGTGTACGGTTGTGAAATCGTTTGGCCAGCGCCAATAGGAAATGCTTTGTCTTGATAAGCATAGTCCTCAAAACTCGAGTTTAAAAAAAGGTGTCTCGGTATCTTACCTATGGCATCTAACACACTCTTATCTGTGATTCCTTTTTGTTGCAAAAGGCTTACTAATTGATTGCGAAGTCCTTGATGTTTGGCAGTATCTTTCAAATCTAAAACTAATTATTTCGGTAAAAATAAACTAAAAAATCAAATTCCAAATGAAAAAGAAAACCAAATAAAAATAGCTTTTTATAATAAATAGTTCCTGTAATTTGGAATTGTAAAAATTGGAATTTCTCATTAAATTGCTATTTTTGTAGAAAGAACATTCTTATGCTAAAAATTGGAGTATTGGGTGCTGGTCACCTAGGAAAAATACATTTGCGTTTGTTGCAACAATCAGAAAAATACGAGTTGGTTGGTTTTTATGATGAAAATCTAGAAAATGGT